>NZ_DAMBUH010000051.1:16181-24468 GCF_032053605.1 Tianweitania sp. | reverse complement strand
TGGCGGAGCCGTCGCGCGCCTTTGAAGCGCAAACGAAGCTGTTTGCCGGCTTCATGGGCGTTTGGGCCAATTCACTGCAGAAGCTGAACGATGCCGCGACGCCTGACATTATCCCGCTCGATCAAGGCGACAAGCGCTTCAAGGACCCGGATTGGAGTCGCCACGCCTTTTTTGACTTCCTCAAGCAGGCCTATCTGATCCTCTCGCAATGGGCAGCCGACCTCGTGGATCAAGCGGTTGATCTCGATCCGGCCACGCGGCAGAAGGCGAACTTCTACGTCAAGCAAGTCGCCAGTGCGATTTCGCCGTCAAACTTCGTGCTGACCAATCCCGAACTGTTCCGTGAGACGGTAGCGTCCAACGGCGAAAATCTCGTGCGCGGCATGCGCATGCTGGCCGAAGACATTGCGGCGGGCGGCGGCGAGCTGAAGCTTCGGCAATCCGATGCCAAGCAGTTCCACGTCGGCGAGAACATCGCCACCACCGAGGGCAGCGTGATCGCGCGCAACGATCTGGCCGAGATCATCCAGTATGCGCCGTCGACCGACACGGTGCTGAAGCGGCCATTGCTGATTGTTCCGCCCTGGATCAACAAGTACTACATCCTCGACCTCAACCCGCAAAAATCGTTCATCCGCTGGGCGATCAGCCAAGGCCACACCGTCTTTGTGATTTCCTGGATCAACCCGGACGAGCGCCACGCCAAGCTCGGCTGGGAGCATTATATTCGCGACGGCATCCAGCTCGGCCTCGACCAGGTTGAACAGGCCACGGGCGAGCGCGAGGTCAACGCGATCGGATATTGCGTCGGCGGAACGCTGCTGGCTGCAGCACTCGCTCAGCAGGCTCAGGAAGGCGACGAACGCATCTGCTCGGCCACCTTCTTCACCACGCAGGTGGATTTCACCCATGCCGGTGACCTGAAGGTCTTCGTCGATCCCGAACAGATCAAGGCCGTTGAAGACGCCATGAGCGCGCGCGGCTTTCTGGATGGCTCGAAGATGGCGACGGCGTTCAACATGCTACGCGCCGGCGATCTGATCTGGCCCTACGTCGTCAACAACTACCTGCGCGGCAAGGATCCCCTGCCCTTCGACCTGCTGTACTGGAACTCGGATTCCACACGCATGACAGCGGCGAACCACTCGTTCTATCTGCGCAACTGCTACCTCGATAACCGGTTGTCGCGCGGCGAGATGAAGCTGGATGGCCGAACCCTGTCGCTGCACGACATCACCATCCCCGTCTACAACCTGGCTGCGCGCGAAGATCACATCGCGCCGGCGCGCTCGGTGTTCGAAGGATCGCAGTTCTTCGGCGGGCCGGTGGATTACGTCATGGCCGGTTCAGGCCATATTGCCGGCGTCATCAACCCGCCGGCCGCCAATAAGTACCAGTTCTGGACGGGCGAAAAGCCGGTCGGCGCGTTCGACGATTGGGTCGCAAGTGCGACGCAGAATACGGGCTCCTGGTGGCCGCATTGGCATGCCTGGATCGAGCAACAAAATGATGAGCGTGTCGAGGCCCGTAAGCCCGGCACAAGCACACCAGTCTTAACTGCCGCACCCGGTACTTACGTTCATGGAAAAGGTTGATCTATCTTCAGCAACATTGCTCTTGCTGAACCATGATCTTGCCTTATTTCGTGAATAGCCGGATGCTCGGATTTGTTTCCATGGGTTGGTTCTTCTGGAGAGGGGAATCGGCTGATAGTTTCAGGGGCATGCCGATGCCGAGCCGGAATCGACCGAAAGGAATCCGCTTTGACAGCTAAGACGCCACGCGCGGCTGTTCTGCCAATTCGTTGTGTTTCGGCACTTCTTTTTTCCGTCTTAATGGCGTCCTGTAGCGCCTCTTCAAGTGATCCGACGCTTGGTCTGGCAGCTAACCAGTCTGTCGATCAGCCGATGGCGCGCACCAATTCGCTGGCGGGCGAACAGGATGCCTACATCCAGTCGACCGCTCCCGCTCCCGCACCGAAGCCCGCTTCCACCCCAGTCGCCACAGCGCAGAGCCAAGATGAAGCGATGCCTTCGACTGTCGCGTTCGCAGGTGAGGAAACTTCTTTGTCGCGCTCGGCTATCGCCGGCTTCGCACAGACGAATGATGGTGTGCCGAGCCTGGCTTCCGCAACCCTGACGGTGCCAGCGGCCAAGCCGAAGCCCGTGGTTCAAGAACAAACGAAGGTGGTAGAAGTTCCCGCTGAACAAGCGCCGGCGGCAGAGCCTGCTGCTCAGACGGTTGCGGTCGCGGCTTCAACGGTTGCCGCTGCCCCTTCCAGCCCGGCGATCGAAAATCGCGTTGGTAGCGCGCACGGCACCAGCCCTGCTGTCCCCGCACGTCCGGTTGTCATGGCGTCGGCTCAGCCGACGGATGAAAAGCGCGGCTTCCTGTCCGGCTTTTTCAGCGCCAACCAGTCCGGCAACGCGCCTGCACCCATCCGCGAAGCGGCCCGTGCGCCGATGATCGCGCAGAAAGAACTCACATCTCGCACGGCACAGGCGAAAACGGAGCCGAAGGTACAGCTCGCATCCATCTCGCCAGCCGAATCAACTGGTTCCGTGCGCAACGACAGCGGCAGCAGCCTGCCGGGCGTGCGCACCAGCGCCTTGTTCGAGATCACCCGCAAGTCGGGCATCAACGACGACAGCGATGTGGACGTGCATGAAGGCGACGAATCGCCTGTACGTGTCGCGTCCGCTGCCGGCATGGCCCGCCTCGCGCCTAACGGCCTGCTGAAGCAGACGGCTGATGTGGACACCGCCTGCTTGAAGCCCTCACTGGTGCGCGTGCTGAAGAGCGTGGAGCAGCACTACGGCAAGAAGGCGGTAATCACCTCCGGTTACCGCGATCCCTCGCGCAACCAGCGTGCACGCGGCGCCCGTAACTCCCTGCACATGTATTGCGCAGCGGCCGACGTGAAGATCGAAGGCGTCAGCAAGTTCGAGCTCGCATCTTATGTCCGCTCCATGCCGGGACGCGGTGGCGTGGGCACATATTGCCACACGGATGCGGTCCATATCGACGTTGGACCGGAGCGTGATTGGAACTGGCGCTGCAGCCGTAGAAAATAATCGGGAAAACTTCTTCAAAGCGGCATTGAGTGGGTTGCCGGTTTCGAAAACGCCGACTATACACCCCCTCGTTCCCCGCGCCCATCGTCTAGCGGTCTAGGACGCCGCCCTTTCACGGCGGAAACACGGGTTCGATTCCCGTTGGGCGTGCCACTTCTTCTCTCATCCCAAACGGGATGCAGAGCTGCCCTGAGGGGCTCCGGCCTGGATCAGGCTCTGGTAAGAAGTGGTGCGACGGATCTCATTGGTTTCCTTCTAAGACACGTTCGATCCTGCCTCCTATAGCGCTGGAGGATTGTTGAGCTGTAATACGGCGCTTCAGCAGGCCGAAGGGTTTTGAACCGGATATCGGTGCCGAGCGGCGGACCCAGAACTCTCAGCAAGAAGAATCATCTCTGGCCAACTGGGCTGGATCGTTGCTCACCGGCAAACCAGTCAGAGTCATCGACCACCTGGCAACGCATCGCGCATGAACCCGACAGGCGAGCTACCACAAGCGGATTGCGCTCAGCAGGTCCCTGTCGTGCGGATGATCGTTCTTGGCGCCTCACCCCTTGGAATGTCTTCGCTTAGAGATGAGCCCAGCATAAGCAGCGGTGCCTGCCGGCCCCGCTGACGGGTCCAAAGGACGCATTTACAGCAACGACGCTGGCACCTAGGTCTGGGATCATCGCAGAGGCTCAGCGGTACGCTTGATGAACGACGCTTCCCTTCCCCACGATATTTCCGAAGCGCTGGTCGAGACGTTGGTGCACACCTTCTATGGTCGTGTACGAGCAGACGAAGTGTTGGGCCCGATCTTCGAAGCGCGGCTGGCGGGACGTTGGGATGAGCATCTCGGGAAGCTGGTGGATTTCTGGTCCTCTATCGCACTTAGAACCGGCCGCTATGCCGGTCGGCCGCATGCCGCTCATCACAATCTCGATTTGGAAGCAGCGCATTTTCAGCGCTGGCTCGCACTGTTCGAAGCGACGGTGCGGGATCTATGTGCCGGGCCGGCTGCCGCTCTGTTTATCGACCGTGCACATCGCATTGCCGACAGCCTGCAAATTGGCCTCAACATAGGCCCCAAGGCCTTGCCCTTCCCTGTACGGGCAGGTCCGTCAGTATCGGCCTAAGGCGCAGACCGCGAGGACGCATTATGGGCGCATTACCACCTGACCTTGTCGCGTATAGTCGCTCTCCTGAGTTCGATCAGGATACGCTTCCAGCTGCCCTACAGCGCAACCACAGCACTAAGGCAGGCACTTGGGCGCTGATCCACGTTCTCGAAGGAAAGCTGCTCTACCGAGTGATGGAGCCGGCAAGCGAGACGGTTCTGGAACCTGGCACGCCGGGCGTGGTGAAACCGGCGGAGCTACATGAAGTGCATCCGCTCGGAGAGGTTCGGATGTTCGTCGAGTTCTACCGGGAAAATTCGACCGACAGGACCTGAAGCGCGAACCGCATCTCTAATGCGGCTCGCAGATTGATGAGACCTATCGAGGCCTTTATCGAAGGGCCTAGGCGGCGGCCGAAGCAGAGGCAGCTGACTTTGCGCGGGTTTTCGGCTTGCGCTTGGTATCGGCGGCAGCGATTTTTGCCTCTGCAGCTTCCTTGGCCATGCGAGCTTCGCGCAGCTTCTGGGTCTTGGCTTCGCGCGCGTCGACTTCCGCCGACATGATCTGCTGGGCGGCTCGGGTTGTCGCCTCGGCCTTGTCGGCCTTGGATGCATTGCTTCTCGGGACGGCAACGGAATCGGACATGGAACTCTCCCTTTGTCTCTTAGGTAGGAAACTAGGGCGGAGCGCCGATTAATCCACTGCGATCGAGCAGGAGAATACGAGCAAGAACTCAGCCTCAACCATGCTACAGGCAGCCCATCTACAAAAACAAAAAAGGCCGGGCGAACCCGACCTTCCTCACAATCACCTCGACGAAACCTGCCAGTACATCCGTGGTCAGGTGTCGGAAGTGATTTCCTTTACGCTGCGGACAGGTTGTCAGCAGCGACCTTGCCGGTGCGGCGATCGTTCACAGCTTCGAAGTTGACCTTCTGGCCCTCAACGAGCGTGCGCAGACCTGCGCGCTCAACAGCCGAGATGTGAACGAACACATCGTTGCCGCCGTCTTCCGGAGCGATGAAACCAAAACCCTTGGTGGTGTTGAAGAACTTTACGGTTCCAATAGTCATGACGGTTTTCTCCCGTTCGCGTTCGTCCAGGACACTTGCCCCGAACGTAGTCATCACCGATGTCGAAGGGAAATTCGTCAGGAGCGCCGAAGCGCCAACAAAGTTCGTCAACCAAGATCGATCTGAGCTTTATAGCCGCGATTTGCAGCGAGAACAAGGCGCGCGCCAAAAACATTTCAAAGAATACGCAGCGCGCTTCGGCGCGAAGTGAAGGAACTAAAAAGCAAAAAGGCCGGCATATGCCGACCTTCTGTTTGTGCCTCTACACTGGCGCCGGTACATCCGCGGTCGCCGGTGGAAGTCACAATTCAAATATAGGTCACCTTTCACGACAATCCAGTGACAATGTTCCCTGTTTTTAGTGCCGCCACCTAACTGAGCGACAGCTGGGTTGGGGAGGAACATCTAATCGCATCTGGGAATTAGAAGGATCCCTACCGCGCGATTAAAGGATCCAAGTCCAATGAAGGCTCTCACCTGGCACGGCAAACATGACATTCGGTGCGAAAGCGTGCCGGATCCCAAGATAGAGCAGCCGCGTGACGCAATCATCAAGGTGACGTCCTGCGCCATCTGCGGCTCGGATCTGCACATCTACAACGGCGTCATCCCCGAGATGCACAGCTGCGACATCATCGGCCACGAAGCCATGGGCGAGGTCGTGGAGCTCGGCTCGGATGCCCGTAGTGATTTAAAGGTTGGTGATCGCGTGGTCATCCCCTTCACCATTTCGTGCGGCGAATGCTTCTTCTGCAAGCGCGGCTTCTAGTCCGGCTGTGAGCGCTCGAACCCCAACAGCAAGAAGGCAACGGAAGTCTGGGGCAACTCGCCCGCAGGCCTGTTCGGCTATTCCCATCTGCTTGGTGGCTACTCCGGTGGCCAGGCCGAGTATATCCGCGTTCCTTATGCGGACGTCGGCCCGATCAAGGTGCCGGAGGGCATGACGGACGAACAGGCGCTGTTCCTGTCGGACATCTTCCCTACCGGCTACATGGCCGCCGATTTCTGCAATATACAGCCGGGCGACACGATCGCGATCTGGGGCTGCGGTCCCGTTGGCCAGATGGCGATCCGAAGCGCCTTCCTGCTCGGTGCCGAGCGCGTGATCGCGATCGACACGGTCGATGAGCGTCTGGAAATGGCGCGTAAGGGCGGCGCCGAAACGCTCGATTTCCGCCAGGAAGACATCTACGAGCGCATCATGGACCTGACCAAGGGTCGCGGAGCGGATGCCTGTATCGACGCCGTCGGTACCGAGCCATTGATGAGCTCCGGTCTTGATGCCGTGATCGATCGCGTCAAGGTCGCGACCTTTATGGGCACCGATCGCCCGCATGTGCTGCGCCAGGCCATCCACTGTACCCGCAATTTCGGCACGGTGTCGATTGTCGGCGTTTACGGCGGCTTCCTCGACAAGATCCCATTCGGGTCCGCGATCAATCGCGGCCTGACCTTCCGCATGGCTCAGACGCCGGTGCAGTCCTACCTGCCGCTGCTTATGAGCCGGATCGAAAAGGGCGAGATCGACCCGTCTTTCGTCATCACGCATACGGCCAGCCTCGAAGAAGGCCCGGCTTTGTACGACACCTTCAACAACAAGAAGGACGGCTGCATCAAAGTCGTTCTCAAGCCGTAAGGAACGAACAATGGCAGGCACGAACAAACTGGCCGTCATCACCGGTGCCTCGTCGGGCATCGGCTTCGAACTCGCCAAGATCTGCGCCGAGGAAGGCTACGATCTGATCGTGGCGGCCGATCAGGCGAAGATCGAAGATGCGGCGGATCAGTTCCGCCGCTCCGGCAACGACGTGAAGACGTTGCAGGCCGACCTCGCCACGCTTGAAGGCGTCGACCGCCTCTATGATCTGGTAAAGGCCGACGGCCGCCCGGTGGATGTGCTGATGGCCAATGCCGGTCATGGCCTCGGCCATGGCTTCCTCGATCAGGACTTCAACGAGATCCAGCACGTGGTCGACACCAACGTGACGGGCACGATCTATCTGGTCCACAAGATCGGCAAGGACATGCGCTCGCGCAACGAGGGCAAGATTCTGTTCACGGGCTCGATCGCCGGCTTCATGCCGGGTTCGTTCCAGGCCGTCTACAATGCCACCAAGGCCTTCGTGGACAGCTTCGCCTTCGCACTCCGCAACGAGCTGGAAGAAACCAAGGTCACCGTCACCTGCTTGATGCCCGGGCCGACGGATACAGAGTTCTTCGAGCGCGCCGACATGATGGATACCTCCGTCGGCCAAGGCAAGAAGGACGACCCGGCCATGGTCGCGCGGGTGGGTTATGACGCGATGATCCGCGGCGACGGCGACATCGTCAGCGGCTGGAAGAACAAGCTGCAAACCACCCTGGCCAACATCACCCCTTCGGGCGTGCTGGCCGAACAGCATCGCAAGATGGCGGAGCCGGGCAGCGGCAGCAACTGACAAGAGGATGGCTAGACCATGCCGCGCTGCAGGAACCTTGTTCCGGCGCGGCATGTTTCATCCAACCAACTGATACACGGGATGGAGAACAGGGAGCGTATCATGGACAGGGAAGAACAGATCAAGGCACGCGCTCACGCAATCTGGGAAGAAGAGGGTCGTCCGGACCAGCGCTCTTCGGATCACTGGGAACGTGCCGAACGCGAGATCGACTCGCAGGCCGCGCAACAAGGCGGCAACGAGGAAACCGGTGCGGCTTTGGCCAGCACGGCGCAGGCCGACGCTCTTGTTCCCGACGAGGAAGGCGGCGCCACGGCCAGTAACGAAGCGCTTCTTCAGGAAGGCAATGAGGGCAGCGCGCAGTTGCATGAGGATGTAACCGGCTCCCCGCAGCCAACGCCCCTCGGCAAGCAGGAAGTCAGCCGCCACTGAAATCCTGATTGTCGCTATGTCGAAATTGAAAGGGCCCCTCCATCACATCCGATGAGAGGGGCCCTTCTTTATCCACTCTTAAAGCGTGCGACTGCGTTGAACACGCTTGTCGATGAACTCTTCTTCGGCAGGCTCCGCATCAGGCGGATTGACACCTTCCGAAGTCCGCA
>NZ_DAMBUH010000051.1:0-16171 GCF_032053605.1 Tianweitania sp. | reverse complement strand
TCAAACGTCTCGCCGGAAGCCTCGGTCAAACCGTACGGCTCCTTCGGCCTGTCTCCCGGATCGCCGGTGTTCGGAAACTTTGCGACCTCTTCATTGCTGCTGCTCGGCTTGAGCTTTTCAGCTTGAGCTTCGCGCAGGTTATGGTTGTTGCGATCATTAGTTGTCATGGCTGCTACCTCCATGAGCGGAACACGCCTGAACGGTGCGGGTTCCACGCTGCTGCTCACCCGTGCCCACAAACAAAAACGGCGGGCACGAGATGCCCGCCGTTGAATCAGATGATCGCTCTACGCGATCGTCGTTGCTCGAAAGCAGATTACTTCGAAACGCGATCGAACAGGCCGAGACCGCTTTCGTTGCGGGTGTCGGACGGAACGCCGGTCGGGTTGTCGGTTGCCGAGCGGATCGTGCGCGGCTCGTTCGTGGTCGAAGCCGTGGTCAGTCGGTCATACGAAACATGAACGGCAGGCGCAGCAGAGTTGGTGGTGTCGCGGTTGAAGACACCGCCCTGATCGAACGGCGCAGCGCCATTCTGGCGCGTCGTGTTGGCAACCTGAGCGGAAGCCGCACCAGCGGAAATTGCGAGAGCGGCGGCAGCAATAGCTAAAATCTTGGTATTCATAACAAATATCCTTAGGCTTTGTTCTTATTGGGCCATCAATTGGCCACGGGGTTGAAATGGTCCTTTCAGCCTGTTTCCACCAGAACCGATCTCCTTGACGGTTCGGCACCCCACTGTGAACAATGAAGCCGGCTCACGGCCTTGAACGCGGCCCGCTTCATTCCCATGATCAGACGCGCCCTTTATTCCGCGGCCAGGCGGGTATCTCCGTGTTCCTCCCGGCCGTGGTCTGCAACAATCACAGACGTTTGCCGCTGGCGCACAGGCAGCCTGATATCGTTGCGATGACGCGGCAGGGCTTCGGGTGCTTCTTCCTGAATGAAGGCGATCAGCTTCTCGCGTACCTCACAGCGCAGATCGAAGGCGGTCGGCGCGTTGCGTGCACTGACTAGCACGCGCACCTGCATCGTGTTCTCCGTTGTTTCCACGACCGCCAGGTTGATGACGCGCTTGTCCCAGTGCGGCGACGCATGCGCGATCTCGGTGAGCTTTTCGCGAATGCGGCCGAGCGGCGCCTGGTAATCGAGATAGAGCATCACCACGCCAATCAGCGAAGCGTTTTCGCGTGTCCAGTTCTGAAACGGCTGCTCGATGAAATAGCGCAGCGGCACGATGAGCCGCCGCCAATCCCAGATCTTCACCACCACATAGGTCGCGGTGATTTCCTCGATCGTGCCCCACTCGCCTTCCACGATCACCGCATCGTCGATACGGATTGGCTGCGTAATGGCGAGCTGCAGGCCGGCAAAAAGGTTGGACAGCACAGGCTGCGCGGCCAAGCCGACGATCACACCAGCTGCACCGCCTGCCGCCAGTAGGCTCACGCCATATTGGCGCACCGATTCGAACGTCATGAGCGCCACCGCGGCGGTAACGACGATCAGCACGAAGACAAGTGCGCGCCGCAGAATGTTGGCCTGCGTCAGATGTTTGCGTGCCAGGAGGTTGTCTTCGACATCGATGCGATACCGGCGCAAATGCAGCGAAACCGCTAGGTCCAGCGCCCTGATCGCAACCAGCCCCACCAAGCAGATGAAGGATGCGGTCAGCAGTTTGCCGATGATCACCGTCACGTGCCAGTCGAACGGCGCAAACGGCAAGGCGACCGCGACCGCAAAATTGATCAGTGCCCAGCGGATCGGCGCCTTGGTCTTGGACAGGAGCTTGTGACCGAACACATGATCGTCCGGCAGAAGGGCGCGTATGGCGCGGACCACCAAACCATGCAGCGAAATGGCGACAATGGCCGCGAAAACAAGAAGGCTGATGCCGACAACCCAGCCTGGTAGCCAATTGAGCCTCGCGATGATGTCGTTCATGGCGACCTCCTCGTCTGGATGACAGATCCACAACAGCAGTGTGGATCTTTTGTTGCAATGCAGCAATCCTACGCGTGCAATGCGGCAGTTTGACGAAAGCCTCCATTCACCCTGCCACAGCCTGATCAAACGCCGTCCACTCGCCGCCGCCACAAACGCGCCTAAATCCCGGCTCAACGCGTCGCGCATCCGAGGCCGCAATCAGGTCCAATTCCAATGTCGACAGTTGAAGCCGCCGCCGAGCCACAGCCGGCACGAGGGAAGTTCGTCCTGGCCGTGGGGCGGCTGGCGGAACCGCGGATCCTGGGTCCTGCGGTGGGTGCCGGCCTTGTGGTTATCGCGGCCTTGGTTATCCACGCGATCAGCGGCCAGATCCACCTCAATGACATCAAGGCAGCCCTCGCCGCTGTCACCCTGCCCACCGTCGCACCGGCTTTGTCTCTGACGCTCGTCAGCTTCCTTGCGATGGGCATGTACGACGTAATGGCGGTGCACCGCGTGGCGCCTGACAGTGTCCCGACGAAGCTTGCGGTGTTTGCCGGTCTGGTCGGCTACGGCATTTCAAACGCGATCGGCTTCAACGTCATCGTCGGCGGTCCGGTCCGCTACCGCATCTATCAGGCAGCAGGTCTGGATGCCTCGGATGTCGGGCGCATCGTCGGCATCTCCTTCCTGACCTTTACCTCAGGCGTCGTGGCCGTACTCGGCGCGGCAATGATGCTGGATCGAACCGGCCTGCCCTTCCTTCATGTTTTTGGTCCGGGCACCGACCGCTTGCTCGGCGCTGCCATCCTTGTGCTGCTGGTAGGCGCGATCGTCTGGCTGTCGCGATCGCCGCGTGAATTGGCACTGTTCGGCTGGCGGCTGCCGCTACCTTCTGCCAAAGCAGCATTGGCGCAGATCGTGATCGGAGCCGTGGACATCGGCGCGGCGGCAGGCGCACTCTATGTCCTTCTGCCTGCCGATATTGCCCCCGGCTATGCTGTCTTCCTGCTGTTGTTCGTGGCCGCCATCCTGGCCGGCATCGTCAGCCATGCGCCGGGCGGCATCGGCGTTCTGGAAGCGACTGTCCTGCTTGGCCTCGGTGCCGGCACGCGGCCGGACGTCGTCGCGGCGCTGATCATTTTCCGCCTGATCTATTACGTACTGCCGCTGGCGCTGGCTGCAGCTGCGCTGCTGGTGTTCGAGATCTACCGCGTGCGACATTCGGTGCTGGCGGCTTCAAACAAGACCTACCGGGTGTCGCGCCGTATCGTGCCGCCGATCCTTGCTGTCATGGTGTTCCTGGGCGGCGTCGTGCTCCTCCTGTCGGGCAATCTGCCGGCGGAGGGCGATCGCACGGGCTTCCTGAGCGATCTGCTGCCCCTGCCCTTTGCCGAAGCCTCGCATCTTCTCGCCAGCCTTGTCGGCCTGTTGCTCATCATCCTCTCACGCGGCCTTTACCGCCGCATTGCGAGAGCACGCAGCGTTGCGATCGGCCTTCTGCTCGCCGGCGCCGTGTTCTCGCTGTTGAAGGGCCTGGATTGGGAAGAAGCCCTCATCCTCACGGCCGTCGCCGGCCTCCTCTTCGTTTATCGCTCGGTGTTCTACCGCAAAGGCGACTGGCGCAGCTTCCGCCCTAATGTGACCGTCCTGGCGCTGATGGCGATCGTGCTGGCCTTGCTGACGTTGATCGGCTTCCTGGCCTACCGCCATGTCGATTATGACTCCGAGCTGTGGTGGCAGTTTGCCTGGGATGGCGACGCGTCCCGCTTCCTGCGCGCAACGCTCGCGCTGATCATCGTCGGAGCAGCGATTGCGGTTGATGGTGTCGTCAACCGCCCACGTCAGCCGAAGCTCACCGAAACGGCGATCCCGCCGGCTATATGGCCGATCCTGAAGACGACGCGCGACACGCAGCCCAGCATCGCGCTTCTTGGCGATAAGTCCTTCCTTGTTTCTGAAGACCAGAAAGCCTTCCTGATGTATGCCGTGTCCGGCCGCAGCTGGATCACGATGGGCGATCCGGTGGGCGATCCGGACTCGGGACGCCGCTTGGTCTGGCGGTTCGCCGAGGCTGCGGATCGTGCGGGCGGACGTGCGGTGTTCTACGGCGTGACGCCGGAATGGCTGACCACCTATCTCGATCTCGGCCTCGCCATCCTCAAGATCGGTGAATTGGCGCGCGTCGAGCTTCCAACCTTTACCCTGGATGGTCAGGCACGCGCCGACTTCCGCTACGGCTACAAGCGCGCGACACGTGAAGGCTTGGAGTTCTCCATCATCCCGCAGGCTGAAGTGCCAGCGCATATGGAGGAGTTGCGCTCGGTCTCCGATGCCTGGCTGTCCACCAAGGTCGGGCACGAGAAAGGCTTTTCGCTCGGCCGCTTCGAAGACACCTACATGGCCGAATTCGATTGCGCCGTGATCCGAAAGGAAGGCGCCATCGTCGCCTTCGCCAACCTCTGGCGCAGCGGCGACAAGACCGAACTCTCCGTCGACCTCATGCGCTATCGTTATGGCGTGTCGAAGATCTTGATGGACGCGCTGTTCGCCCATCTGCTGCTCTACGGCAAGGCGGAAGGTTACCAGTGGTTCAACCTCGGCGCCGCGCCGCTTGCTGGCCTCGCCGACCACCCGCTTGCCTCGACCTGGAACCGGCTCGGCACCTTCATCTACCGGCGCGGCGACGAGTTCTACAACTTCGAGGGTCTGCGCGCCTTTAAGCAGAAGTTCGATCCGGTTTGGACGCCGCAATATCTCGCTTCGCCCAACGGCTTGCGCATGCCGCAGGTCCTGTTTGACGTCACCAGCCTCATTTCCGGAAATCCGATCAGGATCCTCAAACGATGAAAACCGCCGCCACGCTTGTCTTCGCGCTTTTCTGCGGTTGCACCGGTTCAGCCTGGGCACAAGCCACGCCTCTTCCCGCACCCGTCGCAAAGCTGACGGCGAGCAGGCTCGAAGAGATCCCAGTTTACCGTCCAGCCGGCCGCGTGAAGGCGATCGTTGTCTACATCTCCGACAAGGCCGGCTGGAGCGGTGGGGATGACCTGGCCGTGCAAGCCCTCCTCGGCAATGACGATGCCGTGCTGGCCGTGGACTTCGCAAAATACGCCGCCAAGCTCGACGCCGATGACGGCAAGTGCCTCTATGTCGTGGGCGAAATCACCGACCTCGCACAAGCGGCCCAGCGCCAGCTTGGCCTGCAAACCTACCGCCAGCCGGTCATCGTCGGATCAGGAGAAGGCGCGACCTTCGCCTACGCCACAATAGCCGACTCACCGGTGAATACGCTGGGCGGTGCGGTCGCCTCCGGCTTCGCCAACCGCTTGGGTCTGCGCCTGCCCTTCTGCCCCGGTGCGTCCTCTAAGCCCCTCGCCAAGGGCGGCTTCTCTTACGGCTTCGACAGCGAATTGCCGAACGACGCGCACCTCTTCGTGGCCGAAGCCGATCTCGATCAGGTGGAAGCGGAGGCCGAGGCGCAGGACACGATCACGGTCAGCGCGCTTGATGACGATCCCGCCGAGCAGATCGTCCAGGCGGTAAGCGAGCTCAGCGGTACGGCGCACCCCTTTGGCGATCTACCGGCCATCGATCTGCCTTCCGAAGATGCCCCTAAGGCGCTTGCTATCCTCGTTTCCGGCGATGGCGGCTGGCGCGATCTCGACAAGACGATCGGCGATTACCTGTCCACGCAGAGCATCCATGTCGTCGGGCTGGATTCGCTGCATTACTTCTGGGCCAAGAAGAACCCGGCCGAACTGTCGCGCGACCTCGCCAACATCATCAACGAGGCCGATCCCACCAGGGAGTTGCCGATCATGTTGATCGGCTATTCCTTCGGCGCCGACACGATCCCCTTCGCCTTTCCGTTGCTGCCCAAGGAGATGCAGGACCGCACCGAGGTGCTGGCCCTGATGGCGCCCGGTCAGCATACTTCGTTCCAGGTCACGGTTTCGGGCTGGCTCGGTATCGACGACAGCGGCTATGACATCGTGCCGGCCATCGCAGCACTTCCGGCTGACCGGGTCATCTGCCTTTACGGCAAGGAAGAAGGTGACGCCGCCTGCCCTGATCCCGCGCTCAAGACCGTGACGGTGGTTGCAACCGAAGGCGGGCACCATTTCGATGGTGAGTATGAAGCCATCGCACAGCGTTTCCTTGCCCGTCTTAAGCCCTGAAGCGGCTTGCCGCATTGGCCATTCCGACTAGATGATCGGGAGCAATGCGGCGCTGCCGCTCGATCATCAGGCGGGGACCTCATGACAGAAACTTTGCCGCGGGACAGCCTTGATCCCGCAAAAACCGCGTTCTTCTTCGACTGCGACGGCACGCTTGCGGCCATCGTCGACCAGCCGGATGCCGCGCGCGTCGAACCCGAGATCGTCGAGTTTGTACGCATTCTCCATGCAGCGACCGACGGCGCCCTGGCAGTTGTATCCGGCCGCTCCATCGCGCAGCTCGACGTGATGCTGGCACCCCTCGTGTTGCCGGCAGCCGGCGTGCACGGTGTGGAACGCCGCGACGGCGCAGGCACGATCTATCGGCCCGAGTTCGATGCCGCAGCCGTGTTGCAGATCGCGGCGCGGCTGGACGAGTTCGCAGCTCAGCACGAAGGGCTCGTGAGCGAAGTCAAATCCGCTTCGGTGGCGATCCACTACCGCATGTGCCCCGAACTGGAAGGCGAAGCGCTGAGCTTGATGACCGACATCGCCAGCCAGTACCCGGAATTCCGCCTACTGCGCGGCAAGATGGTTGCCGAACTCAGTGCCAGCCACCGCAACAAGGGCGACGCGCTTGAAGATTTCATGCGCGAAGCGCCCTTTAGAGGACGTCTTCCCATCTTTGTTGGTGACGACGTAACCGACGAGGACGGCTTTGTCGCCGTCAGCAAGCTGAACGGCATTGGCATCAAGATCGGAGCCGGAACGACCTCGGCCACGCACCGCGTCGGCACGCTTCACGATTTCCATGATTGGCTGCGTCAGCTGTCTCAGACATGGACGGCGGCCGCACCGGCCCTATAGTTTCAGCAGCGAGTGGAACACGGCAATGCTGCCGTGAGTTCGCCGCGCAAAGGGACATCGGGAAATATGCAAGTCATCAAGGGAAAGCGGGCGTGAGCCGGCTCGTTGTCGTTTCGAACCGCGTCGGCAACCTCAGCAACCCCGCGCAAACCGGCGGCCTGGCGGTTGCCATTTCGGAAGCCATCAAGGGTCGCGGCGGCATCTGGTTCGGGTGGGATGGCGTCACAGACGACAGTGGCGACGGAACAACCACGGTCGACACGGTGGGTAGCGTCCAGACCATCCTCAACCCGATGCAGGCGGTTGATTACGAAGCCTTTTACCTCGGCTTTGCCAACAGCGTGATCTGGCCGCTGTTCCATTACCGCGCCGATCTCGTACGCTTCCAGCAGGATTACTACGAAGGCTATCTGCGGGTGAACGAGCAGTTCGCCAACGCCCTCATGCCACATCTGAAGTCCGACGATCTCGTCTGGATCCACGACTACCATTTCATGTCGTTCGGCACCTATCTGCGCAATCTCGGCTGCGATTCGCGGATCGGCTTCTTTCTGCACATCCCCTTCCCGGGTCCGGATCTGCTCGCGGCCTTGCCCAACCATGCGGGCTTCATCGAAGACCTGCTGCAATATGACGTGGTCGGTTTCCAGACCTCGGCCGACGTCGCCAACTTCAAACGCTGCGTGGAGGAGTTCACCAGCGCCGAGGTCGACGAGACCGGCTTGATCCGCTTCCACGATCGCACCTGCGTGGCAGAGCGTTTTCCGATCGGCATCGACGTCGACTCCTTCCAGGAAATGGCGGCGTCGAAAGCTGAAGCCGCCTTTATCGACGCTTTCAAGCACAACCTTGTTGCCGACAAGCAGATGATCGGCGTGGATCGGCTGGATTACTCGAAGGGCATCCCGGCGCGCTTCCAGGCCTTTGCGCAGATGCTCACCCGCTATCCAGAGATGAGCAAGAAGGTGTCCTTCCTGCAGATCGCGCCGCCATCGCGCGGCGATATCGGGGCCTATGCCGAGATCCGCGAAGAGCTCGAACGCCTGTCGGGTATGATCAACGGCGCACACGCGGATTTCGACTGGACGCCGATCCGCTACATCCACCGCTCGGTGTCGCGCGATCGGCTGGCTGCTATGTTGCGCGCAAGCGAGGTCGGTTTGGTTACGCCCATGCGCGACGGCATGAATCTCGTGGCCAAGGAATATGTCGCCGCGCAGGACCCTGAAAATCCAGGCGTGCTCGTGCTGTCGCGCTTTGCCGGTGCTGCGGAAGAGATGCCGGAAGCGCTGCTGGTCAATCCGTTCGACATCGATGAGATGGCCGAGATGTATTTTCAGGCGCTCAACATGCCGCTTGAAGAACGCAAGGAGCGGCACAAGGCGCTGTTTGAGCGCATCCGCCGCTATGACGTGAAGGCGTGGCAGGAAAGCTTCCTGGAAGCACTCACCTCACCGCGCGAATGGGCTGAAAAACACGCAGTTCGGACGGCGGACAACGATTCGGTCGATCCGAACGCCGGCGGCCCTCAAGCACCGTCCGGCCGCGTGCCGACATAAAGCGCGGAACACAGCAGCACCACCGCCACAGCCAGGGCGGTGGGCCATCGCGGCGAGGCCGACACGTAGAAGATGACATAGCCGGCCGCCATACCCGTGAAAGCCAGATACTTGGCGCGACGCGGGATCGCGCCGGAGCTACGCCAAGCCCGCAACGGCGGTCCGAATTGCTGGTGGTTCAGCAGCCAGGCCTCGAAGCGTGGCGAGGAGCGCCCAAAGCACCACGCGGCCATGATCAGGAAGATCGTGGTCGGCAGCAACGGCAGGAATGCGCCGACAATGCCGATCCCCGTCAGGACAATTCCCGCCGTGAAATAAAGGCCCCGCGCCCACTTATTCCCAACGGGCACGATCGCTTCCGGACCGCCATGTGATGCAGGCGGCTCAGTCGGAGGCAATTCGACCGGATGGTGCATCACGCCGCAAACGCATCTTCGGCGAGCTGTTGCACGCGCTTGAACGCGGCCACCGCCCCGGAAATGACGCGCGCTTCCTCGGCTTGGTCGAACTCAGCACCATCAAGGGCAGCCTGGAACGTCTTCCACTGTTTTCCGCGCCCTTCAGGCGAAGCTGCAAGATGGCGGGCGCCGAACTCCTTGCCAAGACCAAGCTTTGCCGCCTCCTTGATCAGAAACGCCGCCCCGAGGTTCGAACCCTCGGCGACATAAAGCCAGCCGAAGCGCGTCGCCAGATCGTCGCTGACGGCGACACCGCGCTGCGTCGCCGAGCACACAAGGCCGAGATCGTCCAGATCCGCTTCAATCATGGACAGCCTGCAGCGCGATGCCAGATCCGGCACGAGTGCGGCCAGCCGAGGATCAGCATAGAGGGGCTGGATGTCGCGATGAAACTGATGCTGCATGCCGAGGAACAACGCGTAGTGATCGCGTGAGTCAAATGGCCGGCTCGCCATGATGCGACCATCGAGCCCTTCATGCGCGGCCTGCGTTTCGGTCTTCAAGCGGCGAGACAGCGGCAAGGCCAGCGTGGACGTGTCAGTCATTCAGTCGGGTATCCGGTCTTCATCCAGCCGATATGGCAAGCGCACGCCATCCTTCAAGTCGCTTCAGGCTTGAAGACAAGCGATGCGAGTGGCACATGATGTCTTTGACAGATTTGAAGAAGTTATGATGGTCACCTATCTCGACGCAGCCACTGCACCATTGCGCAACACGGGTCAGATCCGCCTCTATGATGAAGCGGCCTTTGAAGGCATGCGCAAGGCTTCGCAGCTGACAGCGCGCTGCCTCGATGCGCTGGTCGACATGGTCAAGCCCGGTCTTCCAACCAACGAGATCGACCGTTTCGTATTCGAGTTCGGCATGGATCACGGCGGCTTGCCGGCCACGCTGAACTATCGCGGCTTCAAGAAGTCGACCTGCACCTCGATCAACCATGTCGTGTGCCACGGCTTCCCTGACGACAAGCCGCTCCGCGAAGGCGATATCGTCAACATCGATGTGACCTTCATCGTCGATGGCTGGCATGGGGATTCCAGCCGCATGTATCCCGTCGGGCAGATCAAACGCGCTGCCGAGCGCCTTCTGGAAGTCACCCATGAATCGCTGATGCGTGGCATCGCAGCGGTAAAGCCAGGCGCCCGCACCGGCGCGATCGGTCACGCCATCCAGTCCTATGCCGAAGCCGAGCGCTGTTCCGTGGTGCGCGACTTCTGCGGCCACGGCGTCGGCCAGATCTTCCACGATTCGCCGAACATTCTGCACTACGGCAGTCCCAACGAAGGCGTTGAGCTGCGTAAGGGCATGATCTTCACGATCGAGCCGATGATCAATCTCGGCCGTCCCCATGTAAAAGTTCTGTCCGACGGCTGGACCGCAGTGACGCGTGACCGATCCCTGTCCGCGCAATACGAACACAGCGTCGGCGTCACTGACGATGGCTGCGAGATCTTCACGACCTCGCCGGCCGGTTTGTTCGCTCCGGGTCTCTCGGTCTGAGGCATGGCTGGCGCGGATGAAGATTTCGATGAAGCG
This sequence comes from Tianweitania sp., assembly GCF_032053605.1. NCBI lineage: Bacteria > Pseudomonadati > Pseudomonadota > Alphaproteobacteria > Hyphomicrobiales > Phyllobacteriaceae > Tianweitania > Tianweitania sp. The sequence goes on along the minus strand of NZ_DAMBUH010000051.1, from coordinate 5,668 downwards.
AGCTTCTTTCAAAGCCTGAACACCGGTTCTCCATTCCCGATCCAGCCTGTGAAGGCAGCAAAGGCACGCTCAAAGGGAACGAAGACGCAGAAGGCAGGAACGCTTTTCGACAAAGCGCCTGCCGCGCCGCCGCAGGACGTGTCGACCGCGATCACGCCCGAAGAGGCTGATACCGGTGACGCGCTTCCTGAAGACGACGCATCCACTCCCGAAGTGCCGCTCTATCATGGCCACCGCGACCGCGTCCGCAAGCGGTTCGACAAGATCGGCGGCGAAGCCTTTGAGGATTATGAACTTTTAGAAATTGCGCTGTTCGGCGTGATCCCCCGCGGCGACACGAAGGACATCGCCAAGCGCCTGCTGCGCCGGTTCGGCACGTTTGCGGAAGTCGTCGGCGCACCGAAGCACCTGTTGCAGGAAGTGGATGGTATCGGTCCGAACGCCGCAACGGACATCAAGGTCCTTGCGGCCGTCGCGCAACGCATCGCGCGCGGCGCTGTCATCAAGCGCGAAGCTCTGACCTCCTGGAACCTGATTCTTGAATATCTGCGAACCGCCATGGCTTTCGACGCGGTGGAGAAGTTCCGGGTGCTCTATCTCAACAAGAAGAACCTGCTGATCGCCGACGAGGTGCAGCAGGAAGGCATCGTCGACCACACGCCGGCCTATCCCAGCAAGGTCGTCAACCGGGCCTACAATCTGGGCGCCACAGCCATCGTGCTCGTTCACAACCACCCCTCCGGCGATCCCGAACCATCAAAGGCCGACATCGAGCTGACAAGGGCGATTATCGCGGCAGCCAAGGGCCACAACATCGTCGTCCACGACCACATCATCATCGGCCGCAACGGCCACGCCAGCCTGCGCGGCCAGGGCTATATCTGAGGCCACCACATAGCTGGTAAGATGCTCATTGAAGGTGGTGCTGCTCAATGATGCCGCGATCTATCTTGACCGGCGTCCTGCTCGGACTTGCCATAGCCGCCCTGGCAAGCTGGATGCCCTACCTACTCCGCACCACGGCAACCCTGTCATGCCAAGATGCGCCCATCGCCGATCAGACACGCTACTGCGTCTATTACGATGAACGTCCGGCGCTGTTCTCCGCCACCTACCGGCTGACGATCGGCCGCGAAGAGGGTCGCGGCGTGGTTTACACAGTGCCGTTCTCGCAGGCGCACATCCAGACCAACTGGAGTGCGACAACCGGTGACCTCACGATTACGCTGCCGGGCTCCTCGATCATCGTCTCGCCCTCGCAATACATCGACCACCGCTAAACCCGCCGCCAACAAAAAGGCCGCCTCGAGGGCGGCCTTTTCAATCAGGTCACGAAGCGGATCAGGCTTCCGGAGCGGGCTCTTCCACGTCCGTGGCGCCCTCTTCCTTGTCGGCCTTGGCAGCCTTCTTCTTCGGCGCAGCCTTCTTCTTGGCCGGCTTCTTTTCTTCCGCCGCGGCTTCCTTGGTCTCGCCCTCGGCGCCAGCCTCGTCTTCCGACATCAGCTCTTCCCTGGAAACGCTCTTGTCGGTGACGTCGATCTGGCCGAGCAGATGGTCAACGACCTTCTCCTCGTAGAGTGGCGCGCGGATGGAAGCGAGCGCGCTTGGATTCTTGCGGTAGAAGTCGAACACATCCTGCTGCTGAGGGCCAGGGTAGCGGCGAACGAAGTCGAACAGAGCGCGCTGCATTTCCTCATCGGAAATCGTGACGCCAGCCTTTTCGCCGATCTCGGCCAGCACCAGACCAAGGCGCACGCGGCGCTCGGCCAGCTTGCGGTATTCGGCCTGAGCCTCTTCCTCGGTCGTGCCTTCGTCCTCGAAGGTCTGGCCGGCAGACTGCAGGTCGCGCTGCACCTGGTTCCAGATGTTCTCGTATTCGGCTTCCACGAGCTTGGAAGGCGCTTCGAACTGATAGGTGCCGTCAAGGGCGTCGAGCAGCTCGCGCTTCACCTTCTGGCGGGTCATCTGGCCGTACTGGCTTTCCAGCTGGCCCTTCACGACTTCGCGCAGGCGCTCGAGCGATTCGATGCCGAGGTTCTTGGCAACTTCGTCCGTCAGTTCGAGCTTGGCAGGTGCCGACACTTCCTTGACCGTGATGTCGAAGGTCGCGTCCTTGCCGGCCAGATGCGAGGCATTGTACTGCGCCGGGAACGTAACGTTGATCACCTTCTCGTCGCCAGCCTTGGCGCCGATCAGCTGTTCCTCGAAGCCGGGAATGAACTGCTTTGAGCCGAGTACGAGCTGCGCATCGGAGTCCTGGCCACCCTGGAAGGCTTCGCCATCGACCTTGCCGAGGTAATCGATCGTAACGCGGTCGCCGTCTTCGGCTGCGCCGTCCTTGGTTTCGTAGGAGCGGGCGGATTCTGCAACGCGCTGAAGGCCTTCCTCGATTTCCTCATCGGCCACGTCGTAAACCGGACGCGTGACCTTGATGCCGGAATAATCCTGCAGTTCGATCGCCGGAATGATTTCGTAGGCCAGCGAAAATTCGAAGTCGGACTTGCCGGCCAGGATCTTGTCGGCTTCAGCCTCGTCCTCGGTCATGTTGACCTCGGGCTGCATCGCAGCCTTCTCACCACGGTCAGCCAGGATCGAGCGCGTGGAATCGTTCAGGATCTCGTTGACGACTTCAGCCATGAAGGACTTGCCGTACATCTTGCGCATATGCGCCATCGGCACCTTGCCGGGACGGAAGCCGTTGATGCGGGCCTTGCCCTGAGCTTCGGAAAGGCGGCCGTTCAGGCGCGTTTCCATGTCACTGGCGGGCACAACCACCTTGATCTCGCGCTTCAGCCCCTCGTTGAGCGTCTCGGTAACCTGCATTCTTGAAACCTTCTTGTCGTTGCGTGCCACCGATGGCACGGCGAAATTCCGTCAGGGCGTTTCCGTGGATGGAGCCGGAACCGATGGTGCGGGTGGAGGGACTTGAACCCCCATGCCTTGCGGCGCTTGGACCTAAACCAAGTGTGTCTGCCAATTCCACCACACCCGCCTCGGAGCGGACAGCCCTCAAAGCGGGGTTCCTATATCATCGCGATTGCAGCGTTCAAAAGGAATTTTGCCGTTTTGTCCGGCCAATTTGCCGCTTTCTCCTGAAAAAGCGGCTGTGCCGGCTCAATAAAGCGGTTCGCTGTAGAGCGCGGTCTCGCCATCATAGAGCGCCTTGATCTGCGCGTCGCCCGTTTCGCCAACCGCAACCCGCATCGTGAACTGGCGCTCTCCAAGCCACTGCTCGATCTCCCGGCCGTCGCCTTCCGGCACATAAAAGCGCTCCAAACCGTACTGAACGTTGATGGAGTCCAGATCATCCTGCCAGCGATCGAGGCTCGTTCCCTTGAGGTCGATCTCGTTCTCGCCCGGCGTTTGATTGACCGGCGCGCCCAGGCCGGCGGCAATGATCTGCGCCGGTGCATGGCCCTTGCCGCGCTTCAGCCTGACATAAACGGTGCCGACCAGCTCGTTGTCACGCGGGCGCGCGGTCTGGATATGATCGACCGGCACCCGCGAGATATCGTAGCTGAGCGCAACATAGTCGCCACGCAGAAGATCGCGCGGATCCACCGGCGCGGTGCGCAGGGTAATCTCCTGCCCATCCCTCAGCAGGGACGCACGGCTGTAGATGGCCGACGCCAGGAAGCCGATCTGAACCAGCGCGACAACGAATGCCGCAACCAGAAGCTTGCTGCGGCTGTTCATGGCTGGCCTCCTGTCACGACCGCGTCCTGATCGGCTGGCCGCTCGACATCCCGGCTGAAGCGCTTTTCAAACCGTCGAATCACAACGGCGATGATGGCCAGCACCAGTCCGGATGCCAGGAAGAAGGTCGCCGTATCGAGCATCGTGCCAAGATACACCGCGTAGAGATAGATGAGCTCGGCTGTGAAGCCTGCATAAGCCAAGCGGCGCAGTCGACGGCTTTCACGCCCACCGGCAAGCAACGCTGCAATGATGCCGGCAAACACGATGACGGCCAGAAGGAAGGCCGTGCCGAGTTGTTCGATCTGCATCAGCTGCAGCAGCGCCATGGATAAAAGGAAGCCGAACAGACCGAGCACCGGCAGGGCCGCGCCCAAACGTGCAACACGCTCTGCCAGCTGCGGACGGAACACGGCGAAAGCAAACACTGCTGATGAGACAATCGCCATCACCAGCGGCGCACTCACCGAACCCTGTTGATCCAGCGCGATCAAGGTGCCGTAGAGCAGGAGCGAAAGCAGCACCAGCACGCGTCCATAAGGGCTGCCCGTCCAGAAGCTGAGCAGCCACAGCACCAAAGCCGCCGGCAGGAACCAGGCCGATGGCGGCGTGCTCGTCCACACACCGTTACTCGTGCTGACCATCCAATAGGCGGCGAGCATCACGCTGCCGACGGTCAGGATGGGCGAGCGCAGCATGGCGGAAGCGAAAGCCGTCCCAGCCGCCCAGATCGCGATCGCCTGAACCTCGTCGCCTGACAGATGATACATCTGGCCGATCAACGCGATCGACGCCCCGAACGAGGCCGCGGCGATCATGTAAAGAGACTCGCCCCAAACCCGCGCGCCCCGCAGCTTGGTGATAGCGCCGCCGAGGTAACCGGCCGCGATCAACAGGAACAACAGCGTGACCCGAACAAGACGCGGAAACGCTTCCCAGTTCGCCGCAACGAAGAGAAGAATGGCCGCCGCCAGCAGAATGGCAGCCAACGCCCCGATCACGCCGCCGAAGCTGATGCCCTTGCTGCGCCGAGCCTCGATATCTTTCGTAAGACGAAGCGCGGTCTCACCATCGATCATTCCCTGGCTTTGCCAACGAACAATCTCGGCTTTCACATTGCTTGCATAGGACGCCATCGCTGCCTGTTCTTAAGTGTTCAGGGCTTCCTCCCAGAGAGAAGCCACCCGCGCAAACGCGGCATCTAAATCCATTAATGTTGCGTTGCACAAAGCGCATCGCTGCCATGCAACATCGTGTGTTTCAATCCCAGGGGCCTACGCATATCTTCCGCCTTGTCCGAAGCCAAGACGCCGACAGACAGCAAGAAAAAAAGACACCTAGGGTACGAAACAATGAACATCATCCGCAACTACCGCAACTGGCGCCGCTACCGTGACACGGTTTCCGAGCTGAGCCGCCTGTCCAACCGCGAACTCTCCGACCTCGGCATTGCCCGCGGCGACATCCCGTTCGTGGCACGCAAGACGGTCTAATTGGCCGCATGAAATTTCGCTAAGCCTACCTCCTCCCAGGCTTCAGCGAATACGACCGGAACCTACCTCCTCCCAGGGACCGGTCACCCAAACGACACCTGCCCAACCTCCTCCCTGGGCAGGTGTCGCATCTGGGACCAGGAATTCAGCTGCTTCGAGCGGCATGCGGTAAGAACTGCAAACGATATTTCGCTGAGCCTACCTCCTCCCAGGTCTCAGCGGATACGACCGGAACCTACCTCCTCCCAGGAACCGGTCACCCAAACGACACCTGCCCAACCTCCTCCCTGGGCAGGTGTCGCATCTGGGACCAGGAATTCAGCTGCTTCGAGCGGCATGCGGTAAGAACTGCAAACGATATTTCGCTGAGCCTACCTCCTCCCAGGTCTCAGCGGATACGACCGGAACCTACCTCCTCCCAGGAACCGGTCACCCAAACGACACCTGCCCAACCTCCTCCCTGGGCAGGTGTCGCATCT
>NZ_DAMBUH010000050.1:0-24479 GCF_032053605.1 Tianweitania sp. | reverse complement strand
GCAGCGGCCCGCGACCGCGCGAAGCCGCGCCGTTCGAAACCAACAAGGTCACCAACGACCTCGACCGTTACCGCCGCAACCAGGCGATCTATGCCGCCCATCCTGAACTGGCGCTGGGCGGCCCTACCGCCAGTTGGGTGCGCGCCATGACACGCGCGTCGGCGGAAATCCAGGAACAGGCCTTCGTGTCGCGCATGCATATCCCGACCTTGTTCGTGGCAGCCGGCAACGACACGATCGTATCCACCCGAGCGATCGAGCTCTACGCCCGCCGCCTCCGTTCCGGCTCGCTTCTGACAGTGGACGGCGCCAAGCACGAGCTCCTGCAAGAGCGCGACACGTTTCGCGATCAGTTCATGGCCGCCTTCGATGCCTTCGTGCCGGGCACGGAATAGGTCAGGACCGGATCAGATCCAGCGCCGCCGCATGCAACTCCGCTGAGCCCGCCGCGATCACATCGCCGCCGCCCTCGGCAGAGCCCCCGTCGAAAGTGGTGATGACGCCGCCCGCTTGTTCGATGATCGGGATCAACGCCACGATGTCGTAAGGCTGCAAGCCGGCTTCGATCACCAGATCGACGCTGCCTGCGGCCAGCATGGCGAAGGCGTAGCAATCGACGCCGTAGCGCGACAGGCGCACGCTGCTTTCCAGACGATCGAAGACCGCCCGCTTGTCACCCTTGAACATCGCCGGCGTTGTCGTGAACAAAGTGGCGTCGCCGAGGCTCGCCCCCCGCCGCGTTTTCAACGGCCGGTTGCCGCCTGGTCCCTCATAGAAGGCACCGCTGCGGGTCGCATAAAACAGCTCACCGGTGAAAGGCTGGCTCATCATGCCAGCCACCGCGTCGCCATTTTCCGTCAGGCCAACAAGCGTGCCCCAGACCGGCAGGCCGGAGATAAAGGCGCGCGTGCCGTCGATCGGGTCGATCACCCAGACATGACGGCCGTCACCCTGCTTGGTGCCGTGCTCTTCGCCGAGAATGCCATGCTCGGGATAGGTCTCGCTGATCAGCGTAACGATGGCACGCTCGGCTTCCTGGTCGGCCTCGGTGACCGGATCGAAGCCGGATGCCAGTTTGTTGCTGACAGCACCCGCCTGGCGGAAGCGCGGCAGCGTTTGCTCTGCGGCCGCCGCAGCTAGGCGGCGGAAAATAGCTGCATCCGTCATCAATCCCATCCTCTTTCCCAAGCATTATGCCTTAATAAAAGGCACTCGCAAAATCAGCTCATTTTATAGCTTGACGCTCTTAGCCGGCGCGCCTAGCGTGAGGGTGAGCAGATTTTCTGCTCATGCCCTCCTTGGGCGTTTCCTCCCTAGACTTCGACCGCATCGCACCCGTGATGCGGTCTTTTTTTATCTGGAAGGCCGCGCCGCATCATTCCGCAGCAAGCGGCGTCGGCCAGATCAGCTCCGTCCACAAGCCCATCAGCGTCGCGCAAAACCGCGTCAGGTCGTCCGCAAGAGGATCGAAGCCCGCCGTTTTCTGAAGCGTCCGCTCATTCATGTAGAGGCCGCGATTGACCTCGATCTGGATGGCATGGACGCCGTCAGCGGGACGGCCATAATGTTCGGTGATGAACCCGCCCGCATAAGGCCGGTTGTGCGCCACAGTGTAGCCCATGCCGGTCAGCAGCCCGATCACCGCTTCCGACAAAGGTGAGGCGGCCGCCGCGCCGAACCGGTCGCCAACGATGAAATCGGGCCGCGCACCGTGATCCCCCACCCGCACGCTGCCGGGCATCGAATGGCAATCCACCAGCACCGCCGTGCCGAACGCAGCCCAGGTTCGCGCCAGCAGCTCGGCAAGCTGATCATGGTAGGGCAGATAAAGATCTTCGATGCGGCCGGCCGCTTCCGCATAAGGCAGGCGGCTGGCATAGATCTCTTGCCCCTCGGCAACCAGCTTCGGCACAGTGCCGAGCCCACCTGCCACACGTGCGGAGCGCACATTGGCCTGGGGTGGCAGCTGTTCGCGAAACATCTTGGGGTCGAGCTCGAACGGTTCGCGGTTCACATCCAGATAGGCGCGCGGAAAATGCGCGTGCAGCAGCGGTGCGCCGAGGCCGACCACGCCGCCAAACAGTTCTTCGACAAAGAAATCCTCCGAGCGCCGGATTGCCGAGGCATCGAGCCGAGTCATTGCCATGAAGCGCGGCGGATAGAACCGTCCGCTATGGGGTGAGTTGAACACGAAGGGGGCATCATGCGAAGCGGGCTGTCTCAGCGTAAAGGCGCCGGCCGGAAAATCCTTGGTAGCCGTCACCCTCTAAAACTCCGCCGGACAACGCGCAGCATTGCCCCTGTTTACGCCCTTATTCATAGCCGATGACCGTGCCACGCGCCCCTTGCCCTGTCCAGCGCGAGAGCAACAGGCTTGGAATTGAGCGGTTCCATTCACTGGATGTTTACCCTCCCGCCCGCATATCTCTACCATGGTTAAGACCCCGCTCTGGCGTGTGGTCGAGGATAATCGGACGGGTTCGATGAAACGCATTCTTCTTGCGGAAGACGATAATGACATGCGTCGGTTCCTGGTGAAGGCGCTGGAGCGTGCAGGCTATGACGTCAGCGACTTCGACAATGGCGCCAGCGCCTATGAGCGTCTGCGCGAAGAGCCGTTTTCCCTGCTTCTGACCGATATCGTGATGCCGGAAATGGACGGCATCGAACTCGCCCGCCGCGCCACCGAGATCGACCCTGACCTCAAGGTCATGTTCATCACCGGCTTCGCCGCCGTCGCGCTGAACCCCGACTCGAAGGCACCGCGCGACGCCAAGGTCCTGTCAAAACCCTTCCACCTGCGCGACCTCGTCAACGAAGTCGAAAAAATGCTCCACGCGGCCTGAGCCGCTTGGTTTATCCAATGCTTGGGTCACCCGTGGACCCGGCATCACCTCTCGCCTGCACGTTGTTTGCCACCTTCCTGTAGGAAACAAGCAAAGCGCCACAAAAGCGCGAGAACCTCACTTGACGACGCGGCGGCAAAATGGTGTAAGCCGCGCCACGGATGGGCGTGTAGCTCAGCGGGAGAGCACTACGTTGACATCGTAGGGGTCACAGGTTCAATCCCTGTCACGCCCACCATCCGGTTCCCACTTTCTGAAAGTTCACGCACGATGCTTTCACCGCATCGATCGTGTGTGTCTGGCCTGGCGTCAGATGACGAGCAGGCTTTGCTAAGATCCTGTTCAAGCACCGCTTCAACAACAGAATCGATTAGAAGTAGGTCAGCGATCAGTCATCGCCGCTGCGACGGCGCTCGGCATCAAACCGCCGCAACCGCGCGTGGCAGCCAGCCTTGCAAGGCATCCCAGTCCGGTTCAAGGTCGGCAAAGCGATCGAGCCGCAGGGTGGAAAGATCGGCAAAGTCACAACGGCCGTGCATGATCAACTGCATCAAGGCGCGACCGGTTGCCGGCGAGAGGCCGAAGCCGACGCCCGACATGGTTGCGACGGTCAGGTTTGCCCAAGGTTCTGGCTGATCGAGCACCGGGCGGCCATCCGGCGTGTTTTCGATAATGCCGGCCCAGGAGCGAATGACCTTGGCATGCGCTGCCTTGGGAAACAGCTGCGCCACGCGCTGCGCGATGTTCCCGGCAAGCGGTGTGGAAGGCCGGTTTGCCGTGGGCATCTCCTCCGTTTCCACCCATTCATGCGGCCCGCCGCCATAAGCAAGATTGCCGCGCAAAGTCTGGCGGCCGTAAAGACCGGCTCCGTCTGTTCCGCCGATCGGCATCAAGGGCAGCGGCTCGGTCACGATCATTTCCGCGCGCGCGGTGCGCAGCGGGATCGCGACATCGAGCAGGCCAGCCAAGCGTCCGGTTTGCGGCCCCGCGGCAATGAGAACGTGATCGCAGCTGAAGGTGCCTTTGTCGGTTTGCACGCCGGTGACCCGATCGCCTGCCGTGGTGAAGCCGGTAACAGCGACATGCTGGCGCAAACGGCCGCCCCGATCGGCCAGTGCCCAGGCATAGGCCTGCACCGTGCGATGCGGATTGGCATGGCCGCCGAAGTGATAGAGATGGCCGGCATAGACGGTGTCGCCTGCAAGCGGAACGAGGTCGCGCACCTCCTTGGCATCGAGGGCATCGACCTCGAAGCCTTGTTGTTGCGAGTTGCGCACCGAACGCGAGTAAAGCTCGAACTGCTGCGGCGTCAGCGCCATGCGGATGCGCTTGGGCTGGAACTCGGTGGGATAGCCGAGGATCTGATCCATCATCGGCCACAAACGCTGTTCTTCGTTGAACAGCGGGCTTTGCGGATGGGTGCAACCGCCGCCATTGCGCCCCGACGCTTCCCAGCCCGCGACACCGCGTTCCAGAACGAGAACATCGACGCCGGCATCAGCCAGCCAGAACGCCGTGCTCAACCCGGTGACACCGCCGCCGATGATGACCACGGAGGCGCCAGCCGGTCTGTCATCGCCGCCGAGCCGTTCCCCCTGTTCATTCAGTGACATGATCTGTCTCCCTGGACAGGCTGGCGACCGTGTAGCGCTTCTCGATTTCCCAGTGAGGTGTCCATTGCCGGGGCATGCCGAACCAGGAGTCCCATTGTTCGGCCATCGCCGGATCTTCATGGGCTGGTGAAAGATCCCGCAAACTCAAGGGCCGCACGGGGCTGCGGTAAGCAGCAAGCGACACGGCGCCCAGTTCCAGGTTCTCCTGCAAGGCAAGCATGGCCTGCACCTGTTCGCGGCATCGCCGTCCCTGGCAATGGCCCATGCCCGCCCGTGTCAGGCGCTTGACCTGATCGGGGTTGGGTGGCCCCTCACCCAGCAACTGCGTCAGGCTTTTTGGTTCGACCCGCGCCTCTGCGTTGAGATAGCGCGGCGGATGCACTTCGAGGATTTCGTGCGCCCAAACATCCTCGCATTGGCAAACCGGCACATCATCGCGCAGCGTTTCAAGAACCGTTTTCACCCACTGCTTGCGGTAGAAACCGATATCCAGCGCGGCGTCCGGAACCGTCGCGATTGGCGGTTCCTGCCCTGAACCGACTTCCTTCCCCAACGCGCCAAGCGCGGCATCGGCAGCGATCCTGCCTTCCCGGCGCGACACACGCTCGTCCGCCGACTTCGTGCCCCAGATGCCTGCGCAATCGCCTGCTGCGCGAACATTGGCGAGCGTCGTGCTCCCGGCATCGCCCAGAACCGGCACGAAGCCGCCGCGACTGCCATCGAAAATCGTACGCACGCCGGCCGCTTGCAGCAGGTCGATCACGGGAACAGCGCCCAATCCGAGCAGGATGCTGTCGCAGGCAATTTCCGTGTCACGCAAACGAATGCCGTGGATGCCGCTGGTGTCGAAATCCGCGCCCCGCACGGTTTCGCCGGTCAGAATGGGAATGCCAAGCGCCTTGATCCGCGCAACGAGGGTGGCGTCCGCGAAGGGATGATCGCCCTGCTCGACAATGGCCTTGATCGTCACGCCAGCCTTGACGAGGTCGATCACAGACAACAGCGTTTCAGGCGTCGTGCCCAGAACTACCGCCGCCTTGCCTTCAAGCGCACCGTACAGCGTGGCGAGTGTGGCAGCGGCGCTGATGCCGCCGACGCCGGGTTGGTCCCAGCCGTGGAAGGCCAGACCCATATCGCGCCGGCCTGTCGCCACGATGGCTTGATCGAAGCCGATCAGCTGGCTGCCGCCATCAACATCGGCCAGTCCGGCGATCGAACCTGGCATCCAGTTGAGGTTGGCGTGGTTCACGAACAGGCCCCAGCACGCCGTTCCCAGCCTGATATCGACGCCGGCTTCGAACAGATCGGCCAGTTCCGGACGCGCTTCCAGCATGCGCTCGGTCATCGCATTGCGGTTGCGGATCTGGCCGCCCATCAGCCCGCCCCACAGTTGCGGCACGCTTTCGCCCATCGTCTCGAACGGCACCGGATTCTCGTCGACCAGCATCACGGTCGCGCCGCCGTCGATCGCTTGTTTAGCGGCAGCCAAACCGGCGGGTCCGGCGCCTACAACCAGCACTTCAATGCGCGAGGCGATGTCGAGCGTCTTGCCGGCGACGGAGCGGGGATCGAAGGTCATGGGATGGTCCGTTCCGCTGTTTTCTTGAAAGTCAACGCTGCCGCAAGCTCAGATGAACTCGCGGCTCATCGTTTCGAGGTCGTGCCAAAGGCTTTCCGCAAAGCCTCGGAGCACCATCAATTCGAAGCGGTCGGGCGCGGTGCGGGTGATGTGAGTGGCGATGTGGCCGATCAGGGTTGTGGTCGCCGAACCGACCTCGAAATTGGCCAGATCGAGGCCGGTGCCCTTGGCCAGAACATCCTCAACCGCGTCACCCTCGATCGCCATGCGGACGCGGCCGTGGCTCTGGTCGACAACGGTCAATTCGGGCCATTGAGCGGAAATTTCCGGCAGAAAACCGGAAGAAACCGGCTGAACTGCAACCCAAAACCGGTCAGTTGGCCCGTTTTTTCGGACAGAAAACCCGTATTTTTCCGCAATCTCCCCGCTCTTTCCGACCTCTGCCGGTGAACCGAGAACCTGCAGCACGGTTCCTTCCGGTAGCGGCGAAACACGAATGCGCGCCCCGTTGATCGCCGTGACGCCCGCCAGCGCGGCCCGATGGTGAAGTTGAAAATCAGGCATCGAGCTTCTCATCTGCCGCATGAAGGAAAACCGGATCGCAGACCCGGGCCGGCGTGAATTCGTTGTAAAGGCCGTTCCAGACCACGACCTCCTCGCCATGCCGTTCGGGGCCGCGAATGATCAGCGCGAGGCCGATCGAGGACTTCAGGTGCGGCGACCAGGCGTTCGAGGTGACATAGCCCTGATCGTTCTCCAGCGTCGCTGCGGCGTCCTTCGACAGGATGTGCGATCCGGCCCGGAAACTCTGGGTGGGATCGAGCGGCAGGAGGCCGGCGAGACGCGGCCGCAGCGGATCGGACAGACCTTCGCGCTTGAGCATCTGCTTGCCGATGAAGTCCGGCTTGGTGGCCGACACCATCTTGGCCAGACCGAGATCGCCCGGCGTCACGGTGCCGTCGATCTCGGCATGGGTGATGAAGCCCTTTTCCATGCGCAGCACGTTGAGCGCTTCAACGCCGTAAGCGCACATACCGTGTGGCTCACCGACCTGCGTCAGCGCATCCGCAACGCTTTCGCCGTAGCCGGCGGGGACAGCGAGTTCGTAGGCCATCTCGCCGGAAAACGAGATGCGGAACAGCAATCCGCGAAGTTGCCCGCCCAACAGCGAAACTTCGCGTGCGGCGAGGAAACCAAAGGCTTCGTCCGAAATGTCTTCATCGACGATGTCTGCCAAGATGGTGCGCGCCTTGGGGCCGGCGAGCGACATCTGCGCCCATTGATCGGTGACGGAAGCCAGCCGCACGTCGAGTTCGGGCCACAGCGCCTGCGAGCAGAATTCCAGATGGCTCATGACGCCGGCGGCATAGGCCGTGGTGGTGGTCATGAAGTAGCGATCGTCGGCCAAACGGCTGGTCGTGCCGTCATCATAGATCATGCCATCGTCGCGCAGCATCAGGCCGTAACGAGCCTTGCCGACAGGCAGCTTGGCAAAGCCGTTGGAATAGACGCGATCAAGGAAAGCCGCGGCATCCCGACCGGAAATCTGGATCTTGCCGAGCATCGACACGTCGCACAGGCCGGCATTGATGCGTGTATTCAGCACTTCGCGGTCGACGCTGTCGCGCCATGTGGTTTCGCCCTGTCGCGCGAACCAGGCCGAACGATACCAGAGCCCGGTTTCGATGAAGGTCGCTCCGTTCTTGGCCGCCCACTCATGAAGCGGCGACTTGCGCACGGGCTGGAAGTGCTTTCCCTTGGCGGCACCGGTCAGCGCGCCGAAGGACACCGGCGTGTAGAATGGGCGGAAGGTGGTTGTGCCGACCTGCGCCGGCGACACGCCGCGGGCTTCGGCCAGCAGAGCAATGGCGTTGATGTTGGACAGCTTGCCCTGATCGGTCGCCATGCCATTGGTGGTGTAGCGCTTGGCCATTTCGACATGGCCGAAGCCTTCTTGCGCGGCAAGATCGAGGTCGCGCCGCGTGACGTCGTTCTGATAGTCGACGAAAGCTTTGCCCGTGACATCCGGGATCGACCAGAGCGGCTTCTCGATACGGCCGGAAAGGTCGCCTTCGACCTGAACGGAGATCGGCGTCCCGCTTTTGCCGAGTTGCGTGGCAATCGCCAACGCCTCGGTCGAACCGTGCGCAACACACTCGGCAAGGTTGCCGGTACGCGCGGCGGAGCCGGCCAGAGACAGGCCTTGCAGGTTGTCGGGCGCCAGGAAGGCGGATTGTTCGTCGGACCAGACCGGCTTGCCGCCACGATGACAGGCCAGGTGGATGATCGGGCTGAATCCGCCAGCCACGCCCAGCGCATCCACATCGATCGATTGAAAGCGGCCGTCCTGCTTGATCTGGATAGAAGACAGCGCCTTCCCGCCTTTGGCGTCGGTGACAAGCGCACTGCGCAGTACCCTCGCCTTGCCCGCATACGGTACGGATGACTGCGCGCGGCTGTCGATAATGGCGACGAGGTCGACGCCTGCTTTCTCAAGATCCTGAGCCAGCGCGTAGCCGGTGTCGTTGATCGTGAAGATCGCAACTTTCCTGCCCGGCGCGACACCATAGCGATTGAGATAGGTGCGCATGGCACCGGCCATCATGATACCCGGCGTGTCGTTGCCACCGAACACCAAGGGCCGCTCTTCCGCGCCGGTCGCCAGGATCGCGTGCTTGGCGGCGACGCGCCAAAATCGTTCGACCGGTTGCCCTGACGCCGGCACCGCCACGTGCTTCTGAACCCGCTCGACCGCGCCGAAGACATTGCTGTCATACCAGCCGATCACGGTGGTGCGCGAAAGGAGTTTGACGTTGGGCAGGCTGCGCAATTCGTCCACGCAGCGTGCCACGTATTGCGTTGCCGCCAGACCATCAAGGACCGCGGTTTCCGACAGAAGCGTGCCGCCGAAACCCGGCTGCTCGTCGGCCAGAACAACGCGCAAGCCTGCACGTGCAGCGGTAAGTGCGGCGGCAAGGCCGGTCGGCCCTGAACCCACAACAAGCAGGTCGCAATGCGCCCACGCCTTCTCGTAAGCATCGGGATCGGCTTCAAAGGTCGCTTTGCCAAGGCCTGCGGCGCGGCGGATCAGCGGCTCATAGACTTTTTCCCAGAAGGAAGCCGGCCACATGAAGGTCTTGTAGTAGAAGCCGGCATTCAGGAAAGGCGAAAGCAGCCCGTTCACCGCGCCGACATCGAAGCTGAGCGACGGCCAACGGTTCTGGCTGCGCGCTTCCAGCCCGGCATAAAGCTCCTGCACGGTCGCGCGCGTGTTCGGTTCCGTGCGGCCGCCGGTGCCGATCGTCATCAGGGCATTCGGCTCGGCCGCACCCGCCGTCAGGATGCCGCGCGGTCGGTGATATTTGAACGAGCGGGCCACCAGCTGCTGGCCGTTCGCGAGTAGGGCCGAGGCGAGCGTATCGCCGGCATGACCGGCAAAACTGCGTCCGTCAAAGGTGAACGGCAGCGTGGTTGCCCGGTCGATCTGGCCACCGGTGGTTAGTCTGTAAGACGTCATGCCGACACCCGTTCGGCCGCATCGCGGCAGGCTTCCACCTCGTGACTGGCGGTGTCGCGCGTCACAACGAGCCAGCGTCGGCAGCCGGCAGCGTGGTGCCAGTATTCATCGTAACGACCGCGTGGGTTTTCTCGCAAAAAAACGTGGTCGAACCATTCGGCCTGCGAGGCGTCGGGTGTCGGACGAGGCAAGGCAGCGCCTTTGATCTCAAACTCTTCCTTCGGGCGAGAGCCGCAATGCGGACAGGAAATAAGACTGGCCATGATCTGCTCTAATGAAGATTGGGTTGGGCGCCGCGGCCGGTTTCATCGATCGCGTAACCACGCTCGAAGCGGTCGAGACGCATGGCGCGGGTCACCGAATGCGGTTCGCCGCGCGCCAGGAGATGCGCAAAGCAGAAGCCGGATGCGGGCGTCGCCTTGAAGCCGCCATAGCACCAGCCGGCATTGAGATAGAGATTGTCGATCGGCGTGCGGTCGATGATCGGCGACCCGTCCATCGACATATCCATGACGCCGCCCCATGAGCGCAGATAGCGGATCCGCGACAGCGCCGGGATCATGGCAAGGCCTGCTTCCGCGACATGCTCCACGATCGCCAGATTGCCGCGCTGGGCATAGGAATTGTAGCCGTCGATATCGCCGCCGAACACCAGACCGCCCTTGTCGGACTGCGACACATAGAAGTGGCCGGCGCCGAAAATGACGACATGGTCGATAAACGGCTTCAGGCCTTCCGACACGAAGGCCTGCAGCACGTGGCTTTCGATCGGCAATTTCAAACCGGCCATCTCCGCCACACGCGAGGAATTGCCGGCAGCGGCCAGGCCGAGCTTGTTGCAGCCGATAAAGCCCTTGCTGGTTTCCACACCGACCACCCGGCCGTTTTCACGCTGGATGCCGGTAACCTCGCAGTTCTGGATCACATCGACGCCGCGGGCATCGGCAGCGCGGGCATAGCCCCAGGCCACCGCATCATGGCGCACGGTGCCGCCGCGCCGCTGGATCAATCCGCCATGAATGGGAAAGCGGGCATTGTCAAAATCCATGAAGGGCAGCATGGTCTTGAGCTGGGCGCGGTCGAGCATTTCTGCGTCTACGCCATGCAGCCGCATGCCGTTGCCGCGGCGGGTATAGGCGGCTTGCTGAGCGTCAGAATGGTAGAGATTAAGAACGCCACGCTGCGAGACCATCGCATTGTAGTTCAAGTCCTGTTCCAGCCCTTCCCACAGTTTCAGCGACAGTTCGTAGAAGGGATTGTTGCCCGGCAAGAGGTAGTTCGAGCGGATGATCGTCGTGTTGCGACCGACATTTCCCGAACCGATATAGCCCTTCTCCAAGACGGCGACGTTGGTGATGCCGTGCTCCTTGGCGAGATAATGCGCGGTGGCCAGGCCATGACCGCCTCCGCCCACGATGATGATGTCGTAATGCGGCTTGGGCTCGGGAAACCGCCAGGCCGACGACCAGCCCCGATGTTTGTCCAAGGCGTTCCGGAACACTGAAAAGGCAGAGTATCGCATGGCTGAGACTGGAAGCGGGTCCTGTGAGGGTCGGGTCAGGCGTCGACAACAACCGCGTGGCCAGGCGTGACCTCGCGATATTGCCTGATGGGGGGCACATAATCCGGCGCGCGGATCGGGCTGCGGATTTCTTCGTTCACCACCACCCGCTGGGCATGGCGGCGGGTGGGATCGGGCACCGGCACGGCATCCAGCAGGCGGCGCGTATAAGGATGCTGCGGATTGCCGAAGATCGCGGCGCGCGGACCGATCTCGACGATCTCGCCGAGATACATAACGGCGACGCGGTGGCTGACACGCTCCACCACTGCCATATCATGAGAGATGAACAGGTAGGCCAGGCCCATCTGACTTTGCAGCTCGAGCATCAGATTGATGACCTGCGCCTTCACCGAAACGTCGAGCGCCGACACCGCTTCATCAGCAACGATCAGGCGCGGTTCGAGCGCCAGCGCCCGGGCAATGCAGATGCGCTGCCGCTGGCCGCCGGAAAACTCATGCGGGAAACGGCCGGCCATGTCCGGCTGCAGGCCGACTTGGCTCAAAAGCGCTCTCGCGCGATCCGGCGCCTCGGCGCGGTCTGCCAACGCGTTGACGATCAGCGGCTGGGCAATCGACGCGCCTACCGTCATGCGCGGGTTGAGGCTGGCAAACGGGTCCTGGAAGATCATCTGCATGTGGCGGCGCTGATTGCGCATCTCTTCCGGTGAAAGCTGCAGGATCTCCTTGCCCTCGAGGCGAACTGACCCTTTTAGCGGCTCTGTGAGGCGCAGCACGGAGCGGCCGGTGGTGGACTTGCCGCAACCGGATTCGCCCACCAGCGCCAGCGTTTCGCCGCCACGCAGCTGAAAGGACACGTTTTCCACGGCATGAACACGCGCCTGCACCTTGCCGAGCAGGCCGGACCGGACCTCGAAACGCGTTGTAAGGCCGGACACGTCGAGAAGCGGTTGATCGTCTGGCTTGACGGTGTCGGGCGTTTCCTGAGGCTCGTCGGCTACGCCGGTGGTGCGATCGACGATGGGGAAGCGGCGCGGCTGCGTGAACGCCGTCATCGAGCCGAGCTTGGGAACGGCAGCCAGCAGCGCGCGGGTGTAGGGATGGGCTGCGCTGCGGAAGATGGCGCTTGTTTCGTCATGCTCCACCACTTCGCCGTTCAACATGACGATAGTGCGGTCGGCGATCTCGGCAACGACGCCCATGTCATGCGTGATGAACAGGACGGACATGCCCTCTTCTTCCTGAAGCTGCTTGATGAGCTCCAAGATCTGCGCTTGGATCGTGACATCGAGCGCGGTCGTCGGCTCGTCGGCAATCAGCAGTTTTGGGCGGCAGGCGAGCGCAATCGCGATCATGACGCGCTGGCGCATGCCGCCGGAAAAGCGGTGTGGATACTCGTCGAAGCGCGACTTGGCGGCGGGAATGCGCACACGCTCCAGAAGCCGCAATGCTTCTGCGCGGGCTTCGGTGCGGGACACGCTGCCGTGTGAAAGGAGCGCTTCCGAAACCTGGTGGCCGATCGTGTGAACGGGGTTGAGGCTCGTCATCGGCTCCTGGAAGATGATGGCGATCTCGCTGCCGCGAACCTTGCGCATCTGCCGGTCCGGCAAAGCCAGGAGATCGCGGCCGTTGAGCTTCACGCTGCCTTCGACCCGGCTGGAGCCAATCGGCGTCAGGCCCATGATGGACAAGGCTGTGACGCTCTTGCCCGAACCGGATTCACCAACCAGAGCAACCGTCTGACGTTCGGCAACATCGAAGGAAATGTTGCGAACGACCTTCTGCCAGCCCGCATCGGTGCGAAACGACACGGACAGATCGTCAACCGACAAGATCGGCTGGTTCATCGCGCGTCCTTCGCTAGGCCGTGCCAGGCTCAGGAAGCCCGGTCGTTCCGCAGTGATCTCAGCGACCATGATCCACCAATTTCCGCTTGCAGGAAGACCGGCGCGCGACCTGGCGCGCCAGTCCTTCTTTTGATCAGGCCCAGGCCCATTCGTGGACGTTCCAGCAGGCATCCGTGACATACTGGTTGGCCTTGAAGCCGTTCAGCGCGCTGGTCGACATGTTGCCCTGAACCACGCTGAACTGCGGCGCGAACGGCACTTCGTCGAGCAGGATCTGCTGCACCTTGCCGTAGGTCTCCTTGCGCTGTTCGACGTCGGTCTGGGTGACGCCCTCGTCGAGCAGACGATCGACCTCGGGGTTCTTGTATTGCGTATAATTTGCGCCGTTGCCGATGGCCTTGGAATGGCAGCGCGAGGCATAATCCGGGTCCATGCCGACCGGCGGCTCCCAAGCCACCAACAGCGTGTCGAACTGCGACTTGGTGGTGTACTCGCCCCACACAACCGAACCCGGCATGTTCTTGATCTCCATCTCCACGCCGATCTGTTTCCAGTTCTGCTGGAACAGCTGTTGGCTGGCCTGGCGCGGTGGGGCGCCGGCGGTGGTGGACATCGTGAACTTCATCTTCACGCCATCCTTTTCGCGAATGCCGTCGGCTCCGCGCCGCCAGCCGGCTTCGTCGAGCATCTTCTCGGCCAGTTGGGGATTAGCGGTCTCTTCCTTCAGCGCGTTGTTGTAGGCCCAATGCGAGGTGTGGAGGTAAGACAGCGTGCGCGGTGTCGTGCCGAAGTTGATGTCGTCGATCGACTTCTGCATTTCGCAGGCGATGTAGAGCGCCTTTCGCACCTTCGGATCGGTGAACTGCGGCTTTTCCGTATTGAAATAGATGAACTGCACATATGGCTGCGGGGCCAGAACGAAGTTGCGGTTCGGCAGCGCCTTGGCTTCATCCCAGCGATCATAGGGAATGCCCATCAACCCGAACACGTCGATCTCGCCGGTGCGCATCTGGCCATAGGCAACGAGCTGGTCGGGCACGAATTTGTGGATGAACTGGCGGATCTTGGGCGCGCCGCGATGGTATCCGGCATTCGCCTCGTAGACCATGTGGCTGCCGGCGGTACGCGACTTCAAGGTATAGGCGCCGGTGCCGATCGGCTCGGTGTTGAAGCCCGACGTGTTGATGTCCGCTTCACCCGAAAGCAGGTGATGGGGCACGATATGCATGCTCTGCCAAGCCCAGTAGAACGGCACGTAAGGCCGCGTCAGGGTCATTTCGACGGTGTAATCATCGACAACCTTGAACGTGTCGATCAGTTCGAAACCGCTGCGCGAGCGCACGGCGACCTTGGGATTGACGATCGTCTGGTAGGTGAACTCGACGTCCTTGGCTGTGAAAGGCTGACCATCGCTCCACTTGACGTCGCGCTTGAGATTGACGCGCCAGGTCCGGCCGTCCTGCGAGATGCCGCCATTTTCGCGCGTCGGCAGCTCGGCCGCGAGATTGGGGATGAAGTTGCCCTGATCGTCCACGTCCCAAAGCGCATCGAACACCAGAGCTTCCACGATCGTGTCCGTGCCGCCATTGGCGTAAAGCAGCGGGTTGAACTGCACGGGCTCCTGATTGGTCGTGAAGATCACGCGCTCACGGTTGGATTGAGCGATGGCCGGGCGGAACAGGCCGGTGGCCGGCAGGATCAGGCTGGATGCGGCCGCGCTCTTGATCAGAGTTCGACGGTTCATGGTCAGTTTCGTCGTCATTGTCGTTCCCCTGTTCTTGTTGTTGTTTATGCGTTCAAAGATCCATCTTCAGCCTGGCGTCGAAGGCGTCACGCAGACCATCGCCCAGGAAATTGAAGCCCATCACGGTGAGCGTGATCAGGATGCCCGGCAGAATCGCCAGAAAGGGCACGGTGTCGAAATAGCCCTGCGCGTTGGTGAGCATGTTGCCCCAGCTGGCCATGGGCGGCTGAACGCCATAGCCGAGAAAGCTGATGTAAGATTCCATCAGCACGGCGGTCGCGACCTTGAGCGTCGCGGCGACCAGAACCGGTGCCAGGATGTTGGGCATCAACTCGACCAGCATGATGCGCCAGTTCGATGCGCCGTAACCGCGCGATGCCTGCACATAATCCATCTCCTTGATGGTGGAGACCTGGGCACGAACGATGCGCGACACTTCCATCCACGAGGTCAGGCCGATGATCAGCGAAATCGACAGGATGGTCGGCGGCACAAAGGCGGCGATCACCAGCAGCAGGAACACCTGCGGGAAGCACAGCAGCGTGTCGACCAAGCGCATCAGAAGGTTATCGACCACGCCGCCGTAATAACCAGCCGCCAGCCCGACCAGCGTTCCCGTCACCATCGTTGCCAGCATGGCGACGACGCCCACCATCAGCGAAACCTGGCCGCCGAACAGAAGGCGGCTCAGCGTGTCGCGGCCCAGATCGTCCGTTCCAAGCGGAAAATCCCAGGACGTGAAAGGCGGCAGGAACCGCTTCGACGTGTTGATGAGGAGCGGATCATGCGGCGCGAGGAACTGCGCGAACAAGGCGGAGAAGCAAAGCAGGATCACAACAACCGCGCCCAAAACACCCATCCGGTGTTTCAGGAACCGCTGCAGGATCAGGCTGGCATAAGTGCGATTTGGCGCGCGGGCGTCGACAGCGGCAACACTCATCTCACCCTCCCCTCAGGACAGTTTCACGCGCGGATCGATTAGCGCGATAGCGACGTCCGCAACCAGGTTTCCGATGATCACCAGGAGGGCCGTGAACATCACCAAGCCCATCAGGATCGAGTATTCCTTCATGCTGAGCGCATCCACGAAGAGCCTGCCCATGCCCGGCCAACTGAAGATGGTCTCGGCCACAAGGGCACCGGAAAACAGCGTCGGCAACTGCACGCCGAGAAGCGCAATCAGGGGGATCACCGCGTTCGGGAAAGCGTGGCGCCACAGCACGCGGCTGCCGCTCAAGCCCTTCGATCGGGCGGTGCGGACATAATCCTGCTGGATCACTTCGAGGAAACTGGAGCGTGCGTAGCGGCTCCAGCTCGCCACCAGAACCAGGGTCAGGACCAGCAGCGGCAGAATGAGATGCTGCAGAAGATTGAGGACATTGCCCTCTTCGCCGAAGTCGTACATGCCGCCGGATGGAAGCCAGCGAAGCTCGATCGCGAAGATGTAGATCGCCATCAGCCCGAACCAGAAGGTTGGGAAAGACAAAGCCAGCATGGCGCCGGTGGTGGCGAGATAATCAAAGATCGAATAACGGCGCACAGCGCCCAAAACGCCGAGCAGCGTTCCGATCAGAACGGCCAGCGCCGTCGACGTTCCCATCAGGAGAATCGTTGCGGGCAAACGCTCCAGGATCACGTCCAGCACCGGGCGGCCGCCGAACAGGGTGTAGCCCCAGGAGCCCTCGAGCATGGATTTGACCCAGCCGAAATACTGCACGTGAAGCGGCTGGTTGAGACCGAGCGAAACCCGCAACCGCTCGATATCGGCTGCCGTGATCGAACCGTTCAGCGTGTAAACCGACAAGGGGCCGCCGGGCGCCAGATGCATGATGCCGAAGCCGATGACCGACACGCCGAAGACAAGCGGGATCGAGTGCAAAATTCGGCGCACGACATAGCCGAGCAGATCACTGCGCACAGTTTAAGCCCTTCCATTTCGGCGCAAAAGATACGCCGTCTGCCTGCGGCCCGTTGATCGGACCTGCTTATTCTATGAAGTCGAGGCTAGCAGGCGCTCTTTCAGAAAGCCTGATGCGCATGTCTTCTGAACGGCTCGGCTAATCTGTCGAACAGCCAAGCAACATTCGATCACTGCTGCATCAAAGCCGACTTTTGCGGCGCCTTTGTTCCCTTATGGGAATTTGTAGATCAGGATCTTGAATAGTGTCAACACGAAAGGCACACTCTTCGACGTGACCAGCTTTTCAGCAGCTGGGCGTCGGTGACGGGAAGAATGCACGTCTTGATGCCGCTAGGGAAGAGCTGTTTTTCAAAGCAGCCCGCTGCTGCTGGGAACGAACCACAAAGCCCTGCCCAACACTTTCGCGAGCCGCTGATCATGACGAACCGCTTGTCTTTTCCCCTGCCGACGCAAGAAGACCTCGCCGAACTCACTGCATTCCGGCACGAGCTTCACCGCACACCGGAAATCTCCGGCGAAGAGTGCGAAACCGCCAAGCGGGTTTGCGACATGCTGGTTTCAACCAGCCCGGACAAGGTGTTGACGGATATGGGCGGCCACGGCGTGGCTGCGATCTATGACAGCGGCAAGCCTGGACCGACCGTCCTGTTCCGCTCCGAACTCGATGCCCTGCCGATCCAGGAACTAGGCCAGATCGACCATCGCTCGACAGTGCCGGGCAAGGCGCATCTTTGCGGCCATGACGGCCATTCCACGATTCTGCTGGGGTTCGGGCGGATCCTTTCACGCGCACGTCCAACCAGCGGCCGCGTCATCCTGATGTTCCAGCCGGCGGAAGAAGACGGCGCGGGCGCGGCAGCCGTGATCGCCGATCCCCGTTACAGCGAAATTAAACCCGACTGGGCTTTCTCGCTCCACAATGCGCCCGATGTTGCCTTCGGCTACGGCAAGCTCGGTGCCGGCGCCACAAATTGCGCGTCCAGCGGCATCAAGATCAAGCTGACGGGCAGCACCGCGCATGCGTCGAGGCCAAGTGACGGCCGTTCGCCCATGAAGGCCCTTGCAGAGCTGATGCCCGCGCTCGAAGCCTGCGGCAGCGGCAAGCCGCTCGGTCCGGGTTTTTCCATGGTGACGGTAACGCACGCATCCATGGGCGAACCGGTCTTCGGCATCGCACCCGGCGAAGCACGCATCTTTGCCACGCTGCGCACGGTAGCCGACGCGGAAATGAATGCGCTGACGGCAAAGGTGGAAGCGCTCGTGGCCGACGCCGCAGCACGCTATGGTCTGAAGCACGAACACGAATATGACGATGTGTTTCTCGCCTGCACCAATGACGCCAGCGCTACGGAAATCCTTTTGAACGGCATGGAACGCGCCGGCATCAGCCACGAGGAACAGACCGTGCCGTCCTACGGCTCCGAAGATTTTGGCCGCTTCGGCCTCAGCGGGGCGAAATCGGCAATGGTGTTTCTGGGTTCAGGGCCGGATTGGCCGCGCGTTCATACGCCGGAATACGATTTTCGCGACGAGCTAATCCCGATGGGCATCCGGCTGTTCTCGGAAACCCTGGCCGCCTGTCTGGAACAGGCTTGAAACGTCAGCAATCCAGCACCAGATCGCCGCGCGGAACGGCTTGGCATAGCAGAACCTGGCCATAAGCCAGCAAGGGCTCGTTACCGGCCGGATAATCGGTGATGCCGCTGACGATCTTCTGAACGCAGGACTGGCATTCGCCGCTGCGGCAGGAATATTGGATCTCGACATCTTCAGCCAGAGCGAGATCGAGGAGCGAGCCCTTGTGCGGATCCCAGGTCGCCGTTTTGCCGGACCGGGCGAACTGCACCTGACACGGCGTCACGGCTGACTGCTGACTCGCCAGCAACCCAGCCAGCCCGATCGCTTTGGCTTCAAAGGCCTCCATCCTGATATTGGCGGGATCAGCACCGAGTTCCACGAGACCGTCCCTCAATGCATCCATGAAGGCATCCGGCCCGCAAATATAAAAGTCGGCCTCGGTGACGGGCACAAGGGTGGCGAGCGTGGCTGCGTCCAAGCGGCCATGATGATGAAAGGCGTCGCCATCATCGGGCTGAGAATACACGGTGAAAAGCTTGAAGCTTTCGCCGGCCTGCTCCACCACACGCACGACCTCGTCGGCAAAAAGGTGATGCTTGCTGCTGCGCGCGGCATGAACGAACCAGACTTCGCGCCCATCCGGAGCCGCGGCCAGCGCCTGCGCCATCGGCAACAAGGGCGTGATGCCAACCCCGGCACCTACGAGCACGACCGGGCGCGCCGCCTGACTGTTCAGGATGAACTGACCGCCCGGCGCACCAAGCAGAACCTCGCTGCTGGGCTGGATCGTGTGATGCAGCAGATCCGACACGCCACCGGCGCCGATGCGACGCACGGACAGGCGCAGGGTTCGAGGCGTCGGCGTGGCGGACACCGAATAACAGCGCCGGCGCGGCGGTTGCACATCATCCCCGGGAAGCGCCAGCGTCACATATTGGCCGGGCGCGATCGGCCCGACCGGCGCTTGGTCTTCGGGCTCGAACAGGAAGGACACGACATCCGCATTTTCCTGCTTGCGCCCTACACAGCGGAACGCGCGCAGGCCGGTCCAGGCCGACGGCCGCGCATCGGTCCATATCCGCGAGCGGGAAAAGGCGGCCGAGCAGTGGAAGTAGATTTCTTCCGGCAACACGCTGATCTGCGGCGTCGTTTCGGCATCCCCTGCAACAGCGCGGTAAGTGCCGTTCAGCCTGATGTTTTCGCAGCGGCCGGGTTCGGCCGCCAGCAATGCGCATTCACCGGAATGGGTCCAAGCGGCATCACCAGCTTCAGCGGGGCGGATTTCGAGAAGAAAAGCGTCCTGATTGGTTGCAGGATCGCGCCGCAGTGGTCTTCCGCCGGCAAGCTCGACCGTGATCGCACCGTTGTGGTCTTCGCGCGCCAGCACGATAAACGGCGCTTGATCGATAAAGGGCATGAAGCCTGGGCCGGCTGCGCGATACACCTTCTGCTGAACCAGGGTGCTCGGCGTGCCGTAATGCTCGCGGATGCCGGAACGCTCCAGCTCGGTTTCGCCGGCCGCGTCCCGCCGAACGAACACGCGCCCGCCGGCTGCCTGCCACTGCCCTTCCTGCCCATAAACGCCGCCAAGATCGAGCGGCGGCTTGCGCAAGGCGGGATCGATCCAGAAGCCGGCATCGCCGAACACGTCGCTGTGCACCCACTTCCAGCTTGTTGGCGTCAGCACCATGACGCTGAGCGGCGGGTTTTCATCCGCCGGGAATAAAGCGAGATCATCCGGGGCCTGCAAAATCTCGGCACGTGCCGCAACACGCAGATAGTCGTTGCAGCGCCGATTCAAAAACAGCAGCGCCACGTCCGGATTGGCGAGAACATTGCCGATCGTGTCCAGACGGCGGTTGCCGAGGTAATCCGGCAAAAGGATCGCGCCGTCTTCGCGCAGACTGACCACGTTGGGCTGACCGCCGCGCGGCGACACGTCCATCGCACCCGCCGCATTGCGCGACGCAATGAAGAGCAGTGTGGAATGGGCGATGAACTGGCGCGCACGGTCGTCCATGGTCACGATCCCACAAAGCGGATGGTTGGAATGACGAGGCAAAATTCCACCATCTAAATTCCGAGCGCAAGTGGATGAATTGCAGATTATCCTTGTTCGCCGCTCCAAGCTGCGGCAGCTAGGGATCGTCCGGCGATTTGGTGCCAGGCTCGATAATGCGGGGGATGGTGGCCTTGGTTCTTGAAGGCGGAAGGACATGCTTCATGACCGTGGCTGCGCAGCCCGTTCTGGTTGAACGCGCATGCTGGTAAAACAGGCCGCGAACGTTCTCGAACTGCTGGAATATTTCGCCCGCCACAAGCAGCCGGCGACCATGGCGGAAATTTCCGACAGTCTGGGATGGCCGCGCTCGAGCACCTTCAACCTCGTCGCGACTTTGGCCGAGAAAGGCTATCTCTACGAACCGCGCCAGCGCGGCGGCTATTATCCGAGCTCGCGCTGGATGAGCACGGTCAAGGAGATCGCCGCGGCCGATCCCCTCCCCGCATCACTCGTGGAGGCGATTGCAGCGATCCAGGCAAAGACCGGCGAAACCACCGCCGTGGGTCAGGCTGCCGGCGCTTACGTGATCTTCGTGCATGTGTGTGAATCGCAGCAGCCGATCCGCTATTTCGCGCAGGCCGGCACGCGGGTGCCCATTCACGCGAGCTCAGCCGGACGCGCAATCCTGGTACAATTCAGCCAACGCGAACGCGAGGCGATCTACCGGCGTATCACCTTCAAGGATTTTTCCACCAGCACGCCGATGAGCGCGGAAGCCGTGGAAGCGGAGCTGAAGGAAGCTGGCCAGCGTGGCTACCACTGCAGCAATTCTGAATACATCCCGGATCTTTCCGGCGTGGCGCTGCCCATCGAGCTGAACCAGCGCAAGCTGTCCGTCGTGGTGGCGGGACCGACCTCGCGTTGCCTGTCACGCCAGTCGGACATTGCGGAGCTCATGAAGCAGGAGCTTGTCGCCAATCAGTTGATCGGCTGACCAGCCAGTCATCGATACAGAAAAAGCCGCCCCCGGTTGGCCGGAGACGGCTTTCAGTATCACGCGACGGGAAAGGCTTTATGCCGCTACGGCGGTGTCCATCCAGGCCTTATGCTTGGTTTCGTCGGCCAACGCTTTCTGGAAGAAGGTGCGGGCTTCCGGGGTGGCGGACGCGTTTTGCGAGGCCTGGTCATAGGCCATCTTGGTCTCGATCTCGTTGGTCGACATCGCCTTCAGGATGGTCTTGTCGCCGATCATCGACGCCAGCGCGACCTTGCCGGTCGTCAAATACTCCTTGATGTCGCCTTCCTGAGGCGCTTCGACGCCGAGCGAACCGGCGAGACGCGTCAGTTCCGCGACATGGCTGTCGTGGTCAGACTTGAACTCGGCGATCTTGGCCTTAAACGTCGCGTCTTCCAGCTTCTCGATGGTGGAAACATAGGCCGCGATCGCATCGTGCTCGAGGATGAGCAGGTTCTGGATCAGCTTGTGAAAAGTGTCTTCCGTTCCGACGGTCGTAACCATTTCGATCTCCTTATGTATGCGTCCCAAAGCGTTAGGACGCAGAAGTGTTCCGGGAAATGCTGTTCACCGGCCCGCTGAAGGGTGAACAGCCGCGTCTACTCGCCGCTTCGAACCCGCGCTTTGGCGTCGTCCACCATCCGCTTGATCTCGCGCGCGCGAGCCGCTTCCACGGCAAAGGCCGCCTGCGGCACGGCGCCGGGATCTTCCTGCTGGTTGGAGGGCGCGAGGCGCTCTTCCAGAGCCTTGGTGAAGGCTTCGTCGGGATTGCGCAGCAAATGCGTCAGGATCAGCGTGAGCACCTCGCGCTGACCGTTCAGCGATCCCTCGAGTTCAAAAGATGTGAGCTCGGACATGCTTATTTCCGCGAGACATTGGTTGCACCCGCCTCGCGAAACGCCGCTTCGGCATCGTCCAGCGTGTCCAGGCTGATATCGACGGACACCAGGAGCGCTCCATTCAGGGCAGCATCCTCCGCGGAATCGGCCTGCGGCTCGCCTTCCGCCACATCGCCGCCCGAGGCTTTCGTGCCCGCGCTGTTTTCAGATGACTGCGGCTCGATGAAGATGTCGGAACGGTCCAGACCATATTCCTGAACCAAGTGCTCGACAGCGATTTCAGCTTCGCGACGGGTGGCAAAAGTGCCGGTGATGGTGGTGGTGCTGGTGTCGGACATGCTTGCCTCCGTTATCTCGCGGGAAGAAGGCGTAAAAGACCAGGATGGTTCCCACCATACCTGCCGGAACGCGGCGGCTGGGTTGGAACAACAGTGCAGCGCTTCAGTTGTCCTTGCACCCCACCCCGAACACGCAACAACCGATCTCATCCTGGAAAACGACATGTCCAACACGCGCTATCCCGAACTCAAGGCGCCGCATCCCAGCCAGCAGCAATCCATGCCCGGCGAGACCGACAAGATGGATCCCCGCCCGGACCATGGCGAAGAAAGCTACAAGGGGAGCGGCAAGCTGGAAGGCCGTGCGGCCATCATCACCGGCGGCGATTCCGGCATCGGTCGTGCCGTGGCGATCGCATTTGCGCGTGAAGGGGCGGATGTGCTGATCTCCTATCTCAGCGAAGACAAGGATGCGCAGGACACCGCGAAGCTGGTCGAGGAGGCCGGCCGCAAGGCGATCCTGATGCCGGGCGATATTGCGGAAGAAAGCCACTGCAAGGCCATCATCCAGCGCGCTGTGGACGAATTCGGGCGGCTCGATATCCTCGTCAACAATGCCGCGCATCAGGCGACGATCGACGATATCGCCGATCTGACCACGGAAGAATGGGACAAGACCTTCCGCACCAACATCTACAGCCAGTTCTTCCTGTCGAAAGCAGCGATCCCGCATCTGAAGGATGGCGCGTCGATCATCAACACGACCTCGATCCAGTCCGAGGACCCCTCGCCCGGCCTGCTCGCCTATGCGACCACGAAGGGCGCGATCTACAACTTTACCCAAGGCCTAGCGCAGATGGTGGCGGAAAAAGGCATCCGCGTGAACGGCGTTGCGCCGGGTCCGATCTGGACGCCGCTGATCCCCTCCACCATGCCGCCGGAAAAGGTGGAGAAGTTCGGGTCCAACACGCCGATGAAGCGCGCCGGCCATCCAGCCGAACTGGCCGCTGCCTATGTCTATCTCGCCTCCGACGACGCCAGCTATACAACGGGCGCCATCATTCCGGTGACCGGCGGTCGCCCGATGTAAAAACGACGGGTTCGGACCGGCGGCATGAACCGCCGGTCTGGGCATTCAGCGCTCCATGAAAGCGCGGGCCATGCTGTCGCGTACCGGCTTGGTCAGGTAATCGAAGAAGGTGCGCTCCGCCGTCTGGATCAGGATTTCGGCGGGCATGCCGGGTGTGGGGTGGAAGCCATGCACACGCGCGATCTCGTCGGGCGATAAGGTCACGCGGGCGAGATAGACTTCCTTGGCACCGTTCGGCGTGCTGGATAGTGAGTCCGCTGAAACGTAAACAACCTCGCCATTCAGCACCGGTGTGGTGCGCGCGCTGAGCGCTACCAGCCGCACCGTCGCGTGCTGGCCGACCTTTAAATTGTCGATCTGGTTGCGCGGCACCTGCGTTTCGATGATCAGCGGCACGTCAGACGGCAGGATTTCCAGGATCGCCTTGCCGCTCTCGATCACGCCGCCGGACGTATGGTAATAAAGCCGGATGATCGTGCCCGCCACCGGTGCATCGATGGTGGAGCGGCGCAGCACGCTGTCGGCCTCGCGGGACTGCTCGCGGATCGAGTCCAACTCGCTCTGGGCCTTCTGCAACTCGTCGAGCGCCGCCTGCACATAGGTGTTGCTGACCTGCTCGATCTGCTGCCGCGATTTCACGACCTGCGCGCCGGTCTCCGAGATCTCTGCCACAAGCCGGCCGATTTGCCCTTCCGAGTCAGCAATGGCGCGCTGGATCGACTTGATCTCGGTGGCGCGCATCAATCCTTGCTTCAACAGCACCTGCTTGCCCTCGAACTCCTCGTTGAGAAGAGCCAGCTGCTTTTCCATCGCCGAACGCTGCAGGTCATAACCCCGGCTGCGGAAATCCAGCGAGGCGATGTTCTGCTCCAGCAGACCGACATCGCTGTTGAGCTTAGATGTCCAGGCCTCGAAGTTCAGCCGCTGTGTTTCCACGATCTCACCGATCTCCGCATCGGCATCGTCGCCACGCACAAGGTCCGGCCAGGTGACCGAAGGCGCGCGGTGCCCCTGCGCGCGCAGCCGCGCCACCAGCGCTTCCAGTCGGGCGCGGCGGAGATATAGCTGACGGCCATTGGCCTGCGCCG
>NZ_DAMBUH010000049.1:0-24734 GCF_032053605.1 Tianweitania sp. | reverse complement strand
GCGCGGTCGAGCTTCTTCTGGAGGCCGCGCCTGATGCCGTATCAGGCAGAGTCTTCAACGTGTCCGACCTGATGGTCGACCGAAGCGACATTCTGGCGATTGCACAGGAAGCCACCGGCATGTCGGGCATGGCCCATCCCCTGCCACCCGCCGCCGACACTTCCGCCTTCAACGTCATGTCCAGCGCTCGCCTCCAGGCCCTCGGCTGGCAGCCGGGTGGCCGGCGCTTGTTGCAGGAAACGGTGCGGGATCTGGTTGCCGCGATGCAGCCAGCCACCGCAAGCTAGCGGGACAGCGGCTGCTGCTTCATTTCAAGATGCAGACCGCTTCCGGCCCATGGATGCGCCTCGCAGACGGTCTCGTCCAGTTCGACGCCCAGGCCCGGCTCTCCTGACGGGATGACATGGCCGTTCTGCCATTCGATCTTGCGCTTGAGCAGGGTGGCGTGGAAGCCGTCCCATTGCTTGAGGGATTCCAGAATGAGGAAGTTCGGCAGCGTCACCGCCAGCTGAATGTTCGCTGCGCCGACGATCGGCCCGCAATAACAATGCGGCGCGATCTGGATATGCCAGGCTTCCGCCATCGCCGCGATCTTCTTGGTTTCCAGTATGCCGCCAGAGCGGCCGAGATTGGGCTGCAGGATGCTGGCCGCCCTCTGCTCGATCACCCGCGCAAAGTCGAACCGTGTCGTCAGCCGCTCGCCCGCTGCCACTGGGATCGACGTACCACGCGCAATCTGCGCCATGACTTCCGGCATGTCGGGCGGGCAGGGCTCCTCGAACCACAGCGGATCATAAGGCTCGATCGCCCGCGCCATCCGCAGCGCACCGGATGCCGTAAACTGCCCATGCGTGCCGAACAGAATATCCGCCTTGCCGCCGACCGCTTCACGGATCGCCTTCATCATCCGCGTCGACAGATCGATATCTGCCAGCCGCGGCTGGTGGCCGTCATGCACCGTATACGGCCCGGCCGGATCGAGCTTCAGCGCGTCAAAACCTTGTGCGACATAGGCGACCGCGCATTCCGCCGCGAGGTCAGGATCGTTGAAGACGTTGCGCCCCTCGCTCTCGCCGCCATTCGTATGCACCGAGCCTTTTTGCGGATAGAGATAGGTGTAGGACCGAAGCGTCTCGTGCACCCGGCCACCGAGCAGCGTGTAGATCGGCTTGCCAGCCTCCTTGCCGATGATGTCCCAGCAGGCAATCTCCAGCGCTGAAAAGCAGGCCATGACCGTCAGGTCCGGCCGCTGCGAGAAGCCGACAGAATAAGAGCGTCGGAAGAACACTTCGATGTCATGTGGATCGTGCCCGACGAAAAACCTGACAGCCAGATCCTCGATCATCCTGGCCGTCAGATGCGGATCGAAGCTCGCCGAATAGGCCTCGCCATAGCCATGCACCCCGCCATCCGTGGTGAGCCGGACGAAGATGAAATAGCGTCCGCCAATCCCCGGCGGCGGATTGCCGACGACCCAGGTTTTCACATCGGTGATCTTCATGAGCGTCTCCTAGCGATGATCCTCAAGTACCATTTCAGCACCCTTCCAGCCTGTCAGAATAGCTGCCGCATTGGTGTTGCCGGTGATGTTGGAGGGGAAGATCGAGGCGTCGATGACCCGCAAATTTCCGGTGTCGTGAACCGATAAACGGGGATCCACGACGGAATTTCTCCCGTTTTTTCCCATTCGGCAGGTTGAAACAGGGTGGTAAACGGTGCCCGACCGGCGTCTGAAGTCGTCGATCAGGGCATCGTCATCGCTTATCGAAGGACCCGGCAGCACTTCTTCAGAAATGACATCTGCAAAGGCGGAAGTCGCCGCCAGCTTGCGCAGGAACTTCACCGCATCCAGCATCTCCGCCACGTCATGTTCGGTGGAGTAGGCATTGGGGGTAATGCGTGGTTGTTCGAAGGGATTTGCGGAGCGGATCATGATCTCGCCGCGGCTCGACGGGCGGCAATTGGACAGGCCGATGGAAAAGCCGGGCCAGGGATCGGGCGACAGGATCGGCCGTTCTCCAGGCTTCGGCAGAACGGTTGAAAAAGCTTGGAAATACAGCTGCATGTTCGGTCTGGTATGGTCGGGATCGGTGCGGAAAAAGCCGCCGCCCTGGTTCATGCTCATCGACAGCGGCCCTCGTCGCAGAAGCAGATACTGGCTCCCCACCAGCGCCTTTCCCCACCAAGGCCGCAGGATCTGGTTCAGCGTCTTCTGCTTGGCCCGCCAGGTGTAGTTGATGCCCAAATGATCCTGCAGGTTGGCGCCGACATGGGGATTGTCGATCAGAACCGGAATAGCAAGGCTTTGCAGGAGCTTAGCCCGACCAACCCCTGACAACTGCAGCAGCTGCGGCGTGTTGATCGACCCGCCCGACAGGATCACCTCGCGTCCCGCTCGTGCGGTCTTCAACTGCCCGTTCTGCCGGTACTCGACCCCTACGGCCTGTCTGCCCTGGAACAGGATGCGCGTAACATGCGCGCCGGTCTCCACCCGCACATTCCGCCGCCTCATCGCCGGCCAGAGAAAGGCGCGCGCCGCCGACATGCGGCGGCCGTTGCGGGTGGTCAGCTGGTAGATGCCGACGCCTTCCTGATGCGCGCCGTTGAAGTCGGAATTTTGGGGCAAACCAAGCTCTTGACCTGCCTTGAGGAAGCGGTGGGTGAGGGGGTGCACGAAGCCGGTATTGTCCGTGACATGCACCGGCCCGCCGCGCCCGCGCCATTCGTCTGCGCCCGCCTGATTGTCCTCGATCGCCTTGAAGGTCGGCAAAAGATCGTCATAGCTCCAGCCCGGATTCCCGGCCGCCGCCCAGTCGTCGTAGTCCTCTCGCGCACCGCGGATCCACACCATCGCGTTGATCGAACTCGACCCGCCCAACAGCTTGCCGCGCGGCCAGTGGTCGACATTGCCGGCCAAGCCCGGATCGGGCTCGGTGCGGTAGTTCCAGTTGACTGCCGGATCGTAGAAGGTCTTGCCGTACCCCAGCGGCATCTGGACGTAGAAGCGGCGATCCGTGCCGCCGGCTTCCAGCACCAGCACGGAAAAACGGCCGCTGGCGGACAGCTTCTCGGCCACGACGGAACCGGCCGAACCGGAGCCGACAATGATGAAATCGTAAGTCTGCATGGATGGCCGGCGCGTGAAAGGAAGCCGCAGCCTAGCCAGCATCCGGCCTGCTCGTTACGCGATGCTCCGGCATCGCTTGTGAAAAAAGCGACGGGACGCCTGGCTTGCGTTGCCTCTGTCGCCGGGACTGTCTAGGCCAGAAGAACAGAGCTCAGGAGTTCACGATGTCGGATCAGCCCCGCGGGCAGCTAACGCTGCGCACCCTTGCCATGCCCGGCGATGCCAATGCGGCCGGCGATATCTTTGGCGGTTGGGTGATGGCGCAGATGGATCTCGCCAGCGGAATGCGGGCGGCGGAGCGTGCGAAAGGCCGCGTCGTGACCGCTGCCGTGAAGGAAATGGCTTTTGCGAAGCCGGTCAAGATCGGCGACACGCTCGAGATCAGCACCGAAATTCTGAAGATCGGCCGGACATCGATTACGCTGTATGTGGAAGCCTGGGCAAAACGCTATCTGAGCGACCTGCGCGAACGCGTCACTCATGCCGAGATCGTCATGGTGGCGATGGACAAGGACGGCAAGCCGACGCCGGTGCCGGCCGAAGGCTAGGCCGCTTCATCTTTCTGCTTCAGGTCGAAACTGACGCGTGCTTTCGCAACGCGGCCGGTGTTCAGTCGTGCCCATTCGCCAAGCGCATGGACCGGCACCAGCAGGTCGCGCCCGAGATCGGTCAGCTCGTAATCGACACGCGGCGGGATTGTGGGGAACACCGTGCGGGTGACGAAGCCGTCGCGCTCGAGCCCGCGCAGGGTCGTGGTCAGCATCTTCTGCGAAATGCCGCCGATCAAACGCCGCAGCTCGTTGAAGCGCAGCGGACCTTGGCCGAGCAGTTCCACCACAAGCACCGTCCACTTGTCGCCAACGCGGCTGAGGATGCTGTTGACCGCCTGACACGCTTCGCTGCTTCCGTGAATGATGGGTGGCATGAGGCTTGATCCAGTTACTTGGAGGTGACCGCGGTATCGAAAAAGTGCCTTCTTGTGCGGCGTGAAGGCGGTTTCGTATATAGCCCCGGTATCTGTTTGATACCAGATCATTTGGCCTATTAGCGGGCGCTTTGCCCGGCACAAGAGGATTTTCAGCTATGTCCAAGCCTAAAATCGGCGTCATCGTCGGCAGCATTCGTGCCAACCGTTTTGCAGAACGCCCCGCTCAGTGGATTGCCGAACTGGCGCGTGCCAGCGGCGAACTGGATGTCGAGATCATCGACCTCAAGGATTACCCGCTCCCGATCTTCGACGAGGCGGTTTCGCCGGCCTATGGCACCGTCAGCAGCGAAGTTGCCCTGCGCTGGCAGAAGAAGCTCGACGAGCAGGACGGCTTCATCTTCACCGCGGCCGAATATACGCGCGGACCCACGGCCGCTCTGAAGAACGCGATCGACTACGCTTATCCGCAGTGGAACAAGAAGGTCGCAGCCTATGTCGGCTACGGCGGCGTCGGCGGTGCGCGCGCGATCGAGCAGCTGCGCCTCAATGCCATCGAAGATCAGATGGTGCCGATCCGCAATGCCGTTCACATCATGTTCGGCGAGTATCTGGCGATCGTCAACGAAGGCAAGTCCATCTCGGACTTCCCGCATTTACAGCAAGCCGGTCAGGACCTGATCGCCCAGTTTACCTGGTATGTGAAGGCGCTGAAGGCTGCCCGCGACGCCGACACGGCAGCGACCGAAGCCGCTTCGGAAGGTCGCGACCACGAGGAATAAAAAAGGCCGCTTCGGCGGCCTCTTTTCTGTTCCCTAGACTGGGGTGACCCTGTGGGTCTCGACCGCTTTCGACGCAATGATCTTGTCGATGCGACGGCCGTCGAGATCCACGACCTCAAAGCGCCAGCCCAAGGCTTCCAAGGTTTCGCCAGTGGCGGGAAGATGGGACAGCTGCGCCAGGATGAAGCCGGCGACCGTTTCGTAGTCGCGGTTTTCCGGCAGGATGATGCCGAGCTTGTCGGCCATTTCGTCGGCGGGCATGTAGCCGGCGATCAGCCAAGAGCCGTCTTCGCGCTGCATGACGCTCGGGCCTTCGTCATCATCGGACTTGAACATGCCCGTAATGGCTTCAAGGATGTCGGCGGGTGTGACGACGCCTTCGAAATGGCCGTATTCGTCATGCACCAGTGCCATCGGCACATCGGCTTCACGAAGCATCGTAATGACGGCTAAGGCATCGGCATTGTCATGCACGATCGGCGCCTGACGCACAAAGCTCTTGATGTCCAGAGGTTGGCCGTTGAGGATCGCGGCCAGCAATTCTCTGGTCTGGATTACGCCGATCATATCATCGACGCTGTTATCTCCGGCAGGCAAGCGCGAATGCGAGGTCCCGACCAGAGCATCGCGGATGGTTTGCTGGTCTGACTGAACATTGATCCAGTCGACATCCGTGCGTGGGGTCATGATGCCGCGCACGGTGCGGTCGGCCAGGCGCATGACGCCGGCGATCATGGCTCGCTCATCCGTTTCGATCACGCCCGCGCCTTCGGCTTCCGCGATGATCGTCTTGATCTCCTCGTCGGTGACCTTGTCTTCCGACTCAGCCTTTTGGCCGAGCAGGCTCAAGACGGCCTTGCCGGAAATATCGAGGAACCAGACGATCGGGGCGCCGACTAACGCGAGGACGGCCATGCTGGGAGCTACGCGAGCAGCAACGCCTTCCGGGTTGCGCAAGGCGATCTGCTTCGGAACCAACTCGCCGATAATGAGAGATCCGTATGTGATCAAGGCAACTACGACACCAACACCGACCGCGTCGGCAATGCCGTTGGGCATGCCGGCCTCGATCAGCACGCCGGTGAGGCGCTGGCCCAACGTTGCGCCCGAAAAGGCGCCGGACAGAACACCCACGAGGGTGATGCCGATCTGGACGGTGGACAGGAAGCGACCAGGATCGGCTGCGAGCTTCAGCGCGCGTGCAGCACCGCTGGAGCCACGATCCGCCATGGTCTTGAGCCGCGCTGGCCGGGAGGAAACTACGGCCAGCTCCGACATGGCGAGCAAGCCGTTGACGACAACGAGAACGAAGACAATCAGAACTTCAATGTAGACCATGCAGGTTCCTTACCATCACACCTGCTGCGATGCGAAGTGGGAATCCTGCAAGAACTTCTGGGATGGTGGATGGTTTCCGATCTTCCACAGCGTCTCAACGGCAGGCACGGTAGCCGTTCCGGCGCTCCTTGATGTCGAAGTGGAAGTGGTCTGCATGATCGGCATTGTAGCCGGGGCCGAGTACGGTTGTGAAATAGGAGCAGCCGTCGGCACGCACCGTGTTGAGGAGACCGCGGGCGCGGAAAGCGAACAGGCCCTGCTTCTGCACCTTGATGTCGCGGCCGTTCTTCAACTCAATGCGCATGACATCGAGCGCGTTGCCCTTGGAGTGCTCGGACGCAACCGTCGTGCCTGCAATGCGGCGGCAGGAATAGCTTGAACCCTGGTGGATGGTCTTCACGCCCGACCAATAGCGAGAACGTGCGTTCGGCGCGAGCTCGTCCTTGGTCCAGGTCGCGAAAGCCAGCGCCATGTCGCAAGTCAGCGTGGCTGCAGGCTTCATCTCGATATTGCCGGAAAAGCCCATCAGCTTGACCGGGTAGTCGATGCGGCAGGAGCCGCCATCATTGATGGGTTGGAGATCCTGGTAGGCCACGCCCATGCGCTTCAGCGCGCGTCGGCACGCAACTTCCTCCGCAGGCATGCTGGCCGTGCCGGCGCTCGACATCGGCAAGCTCATGCGGGGATAGCCGACCATCATCGGGTTGGATGGGACCAGACGCTGCATGCCGGTTGTTCTGCTGCTGGAGCGGCTTGTCTCGCCGCGGTTGCCGCATGCCGACAGGCCGAGCAGCGCGAGTGCTGCCGTAAGCAGTGTTGCGTGGCGGGCGATGGTCGAAGCGCGCGAGCGGGAAAGGGGACGGGACAGCATCGGAGTTCCCTTGAAGGAAACGTCCGAGACTAGGATGCAAGGGTAAAGGAAGCCTCAGGCCGGATCTTCAGGCCTGTGTCGACAATGAGGCGAGCTTAGCCAGAACAAGGACTTAGCGGGTGGTCCGCAACCTTTGATTCACCATGATGAAACTTTGAATCAATGTTGCTTATTGGCAGAAGGTCACGCCGGGCCGCCGGTCGGCCAGATCGAGATGGAAATGGTTGGCGTGATCGGAGTCCGATCCCGGTCCCAGCACGGTGGTGAAGGGTCCGCAGGCGGCGGCACGCACTTCGGCCAGGAAATCGGCTTCAGCCTTGTCGGTGGTTTTCTCGACCACCACCGAGCGGCCGTCCGCCAAGGTGAAACTCATGATGTCGATGGCGTTTCCGAGGGCATGTTCGGACAATTTCTGGGTGCCGTGCCGTGGCCGGCACACATAGCCTGATCCGTTCGCCATGGCGGTGATGTCCGTCTTCAGATGCTTCTGCGCGGCTTCCTTGACCTTGGTCTGCAGGAACTTGGCCATGGTCAGAGAAACCGAGCAATTCGCTACGACAGAAGGCTCGACCTTGATGCCGCCGCCGAAGTTGGAGATCGAGACGGGATAGGGCATCGAACAGCCGTCCTCACCACTCTCGGGACCGCGATCCTCGAACACCACGCCGAGCGTCTTCAGTTCCGCGCGGCAGGTGAGTTCGGTCTCGGGCTTTGTCCCGACAAGCGAGTTCGGCAAAGGCGGTCCCTGTTCCGGACGCGGCCCGTCTGCACGCTTTTGCGCCGGGGCATCTTCTTCCTTCTTGGCGGTATCGTCGGGCTTTTCCGTCTTCGGCGCATCGGCCGGACGGGTTTCCGGCTCGGGTGGCGCTACCGGCAGCGCTTGCGGCTGTTCCGGTTCTTCGTCTGACCGAGGTTCGCCGGGGACCTCCTGTGCTTCTTTCGGCGCAGATGGTTCTTCAGGATTGGCTTGCGGCTTGGGTGGGCTTGCCGGGAGTTCCTGCTGCTGTTCGCCCTCGTTCGAGGCAGGCTGGTCGCCGGCCTTCTCGTCCGGTGCCGGCTCATCCTCCGGGTTGGCTTTCGGAGCAGGCATGGTCTGCGGCAGGGCGGGTGCCGCGTCTTGGGACTGCGCCAAACCGAAGCCGGGCAGGGCTACAATAACGCCGCCGAGCATCAGGGCAGCGCAAACACTGGTCCGCAAGGATGAGGTCATCGCACCTAGATGGAGCATCGGACTGTGGCGGCAACGGGGACGCCTTGACGTTTGGACGGCAGAAGCAAGGTTGCGGCAGAGATGCCACAACCATCTTCTGGAGCCACCTATGTCCGAACTGCTCGCCCCGCGCCTTCTTCCGATCCTGATGCTCGTCGCGTCCAACGTCTTCATGACATTCGCCTGGTACGGCCACCTCAAGTTCAAGGGCGCGGCGCTGTGGACCGTTGTGCTCGTCAGCTGGGGCATCGCCTTTTTCGAATATTGGCTGGCCGTGCCTGCCAACCGCATCGGCAGCGCGGTTTACTCCGCTGCCGAGTTGAAGACGATCCAGGAGGTCATCACGCTGGTCGTGTTCGCGGTGTTCTCGGTGTTCTACCTGAAGGAAGCGCTGACGCTGAACCACGTGCTGGGATTTGCACTCATTGCCGGAGGTGCTGCGCTGATCTTCAAGGGCTGAGGCGTGCGGCCCTTCGCGCCCGTAGCGCAGGCACGATCTCCACGGCAAGCATCGAGATGAGAATCAGAGCGCATCCCGCGAAGCCCGCCGAAGGCAGACGCTCGCCCAGGAAGATCGCGCCGAACAGGGCCGCAAACACCGCTTCCGACGACAGGAAGATCGCAGCCTGCGAGGCGGTCGTGTAGCGCAGGCCGATGGCCATGAGCGTGAACGCCACGGCGCCTGAAAACATGCCGGCATAAAGCACTTCAAGCGCGGCGCCGCGCAGAGCTTCCAGGCTGACAGGTTCGAAAACAAAGGCGGCGGTCAGACCAAGAACGGCACAAACGGCAAACTGGGTCACGGCAAGCGTGATCGGCCGGCCTGTTTGCGATGCGCTGCGGGCGAGGAACAAGCCTTGCAGCGCCGCAAAGAAGGCTGCGAGGATCGTCAGCCAATCGCCGGTAGTCAGACCCGCCAGGGTGCCGCCGGACAGGAGGAAGATGCCGCAGAGCGTGCAAAGGGCTGCGGGCCAGACAATGACATGCGGAAACTGGCGGAATAGCACGATGCCGAGAATCGGCGTCATGACCACATAAAGGCCGGTCAGAAAGCCGGAATTGGTCACGCTGGTGGTGAGCAGGCCGAATTGCTGCGCGGTTATGGTGGAGAACAGCATCAGCCCGACCCAGGCGAAGGCCAGCCATTGCGAGTTCGTCAGTGTCGCCGGCGCTTTGCGCGCTTCCCTGATGGCGAAGGGAATGACGCAGAGCGTTGCTACGAAGAAGCGAGACCCGACGAACAGCAGCGGCCCCATGGTTTCCATGGCGGTGGCCTGCGCAACGAAGCCCATGCCCCAGATGGCACCGGCAAGAAGAAGGATGAGATTGGCTTGAACGCGGGTCATGGTCGCCGCGCTAGCCTATTCGCGTGACGCTGAAAAGGAGCCACAGCGATCTCCCGGCACCGCCAGCCGTCACAGCCGGCTGATTGTCGCGCGGCAGAAATAGTGTGTGGCATCCCTGAGACGGATGGTTATATTAGGCCTAAGAACGCTTATTTGCGGGTCCGCTAGCCATGTTGCTATCGGGCCGTTTTCATTTGTGGCTTCGAGCACCGTGTCGACACACAAGGCACGGAGTATGGAGGGTTTTGGAGATGAACAAGGTTCCGATGACCGGGGGCGGTTTCGAAGCGCTCAAGGAAGAGCTGCGCTGGCGCCAGCAGGACGAGCGGCCGCGCATCATCGAGGCGATCTCGGAAGCCCGCGCGCATGGCGATCTTTCGGAAAATGCCGAATATCACTCAGCCAAGGAAGCGCAGAGCCTGAACGAAGGCCGCGTGAACGAGCTGGAAGACCTGATCGCACGCGCCGAGGTCATCGATGTGTCCAAGCTGACGGGCAACACCGTGAAGTTTGGCGCGACCGTGGAGCTCGTGGACGAGGACACGGAAGAAAAGAAGACCTATCAGATCGTCGGCGACCAGGAAGCCGATGTGAAGCTCGGCCGCATCTCCATTTCATCGCCGATCGCTCGTGCGCTGATCGGCAAGAAGATCAGCGACACGATCGAGGTGAACGCGCCCGGTGGCGCGCGCGGCTATGAGATCGTCAACGTCCGCTTTGGCTGACACCAGGCATATCGCTTTGGAGAAGGCGCGTGACGTTGATGTCGCGCGCCTTCTTGTTGTTGCGCCCAATTTCAAGAAGCGGCTGTCTGGCGTCACCAGCACGATCATCCAGCTTCTGCCGCTGCAGGCGCAGCGGTTTCCGATCGCAAGCCTGGGCGCGGGATTGCCGGATTTCGTGCCGCGCATGCGATGGAGCCAGGTCTTCGGCCTGTTGAAGCGGCCGCAAGGTCGTGCCTTTCGCATCTGGCATGCTCGGCGCAATGTCGAGATGATCGGCGGCATCGTGATGCGCGATGTCTTTCGCGCGCCGATGAAGCTCGTTTTCACCTCTGCTGCTCAGCGCGACCACAAGCCTTTCACCAAATGGCTGATCCGCCGCATGGATGCGGTGATCGCCACCAGCGCGCGTTCCGGCAGCTTTCTCCATGTGCCGCATACGGTGATCCGGCACGGGGTTGATCTTTCGGGCTTCGTGCCGGCAGCGGATCGAGGCGCAGCTGTCGCGGAAGCGGGTTTTGCCGAACAGCGCTTGATCGGCTGCTTCGGGCGGGTTCGCGAGCAGAAGGGCACCGACCTGTTCGTCGCCGCGATGATTGCGTTGCTGCCGCGCTATCCGGGTTGGACCGCCGTGATCACGGGAAGGGTAACGGACGATAACCGCGCCTTTGCAGATGGTCTGCAAGCTGAGATCGCCGCTGCAGCCTTAAGCGAGCGCATCCGCTTTCTTGGCGAAGTGCCGGATATCAAGCCATGGTATCAGCGCGTCTCGCTGTATGTCGCGCCCTCGCGCAATGAAGGTTTCGGCCTGACGCCGCTGGAGGCGATGGCCTCGGGTGCTGCGGTGGTGGCGAGCGATGCCGGCGCTTATGCCGAGATGATCATGCCGGGTGAAACCGGCGCCGTGGTTCCGGCTGGCGATGGTGCCGCCTTGCTCAGCGCGATTCAGATCTATCTCGACGATCCCGCGCTGGCGGAGGCTCATGGGCAAGCCGCCTTGGCCCATGTACACGCGACCTTCCCATTGGAAGGCGAGGCGGATGCGATTCAGGGTGTTTACGAACGGCTGTGGCAGGGTGTGACGTCGTGAGCGACACACTGCCTTCCACGCTGATCCTGGGCAAGTCGAACAGCTACGGACTGACGCGTGATGCCGAGATCCTGCAGGCAGCCATTGCAGAGGCCGGTGGGCAGGCAGGTTATGCCACGATCAAGCAGCGCAGCTGGTGGCAGCGTTTGCTGCGCATCAAGCGCGCCAACCGGATCGTCCATCTGGAACGTGCCTTTCCCGGATGGTTCGGCGCGGCCTCGGACGAGACCTTTGTCGTGCCCAATCAGGAGCGCTTTCCGCGCCGGCAGATCGGACGGTTGCGGCATGTGAGTCGAGTGCTGGCGAAAACGCGGCATGGCGAGGCGGTGTTCAATGCGCTCGGCGTGCCGACCAGCTATCTCGGCTTTTCCTCGCCTGACCGTCTGTTGCCGGATGTGCCGAAGGACTTCGGTCGCTTCTTTCATCTGGCCGGCGGCAGCACGCTGAAGGGCACGGAAGACGTGCTGGAGCTCTGGCGCAAGCATCCGGAATGGCCGGAACTCTTGCTTGTGCAGAAAGCCGACAATGCGCCGGGTGTGCCCGCCAATGTCCGGCTGATGTCGGGCTATCTCGATGATGAGGCGCTCAAGCAGCTGCAGAACGCATGCGGCGTGCATCTTTGCCCCTCGCGCTCGGAAGGGTGGGGCCATCATCTGCTTGAAGGGCTTTCCGTCGGGGCTGTGGTTTTAACGACGGATGCGCCGCCGATGAACGAGCATGTCGATCCGACGTGCGGCGTGCTTGTGCCTTACTTTCGTAGCGAACCGCGCCATCTCGGCACGAATTTCTATGTCGATCCCGCCGCATTCGAAGCTGCGATCGAGCGGATCATGGCGATGCCGGATGCGGAAAAGCGCGCCTTGGGTTTGGCTGCCCGCAAGCGCTACGAAGAGATTGATGCGGGCTTTCGCCAGCGCGTCAGGGATCTGCTCGTTTAGAAGCCTTGCATGGCTTGATCGATCGCCACGCGGCCCTCGTCCTTGACCTGGCGGATGGTGAGGGCGGTGCGCACCGTGTCGACATTGGGGGCGGAAGTCAGGACCTCGATCACGAAGCTCTGAAACGTTGCCAGATCGGCGGCGACGCAGTGGAGAAAGAAGTCCGATTCGCCTGACACCATCCAGGCCGACCGAACGATCGGCCAGCCCTCTACCAATTTGGAAAAGGCCTTGAGGTCACCATCGGACTGGCGATTGAGGCCGACCAGCGCGAAGGCCACGACCGTCATGCCGAGTGCGGCATTGTCGAGCAGTGCGCGATATTGCCGGATGATACCCTGATCTTCCAGCCGCTTCACGCGTCGCAAGCAGGGCGGCGCCGATATGCCGACGCGGCGCGACAGTTCGACATTGGTCATGCGGCCATCATCCTGCAACTCGCGCAGGATCTTCCAGTCGATGGCATCCAGATCGGCTTTCAAAGTCATGGCGGTTCGGATGTGCTCTGACAGGGAGGAACAATCGCGGGATGCGGCTACCATCGCTTAAACCAAAGTTCGGCCATCGCCTAGCTTCCCGGGCGTTTGAGCGCGAATGAGCTTGGGATAGCGTATGGCTTACCTTGCAAGCAGTAGCAGCAAAGTCCTACATTCCGCCCAATATATAGAGAAAGGCCGCGAGGGTTCTGCGCGGCCACCAAGAGGCTTTCCATGACCACGCGCCACGCACCCGTTGCGATTATCGGTTCGGGCCCGGCCGGCTACACGGCCGCAATCTATGCCGCCCGCGCCATGCTGAAGCCGATGCTGATTGCCGGCATGCAGCAGGGCGGCCAGCTCATGATCACGACCGAGGTCGAGAATTATCCGGGCTTCGCCGACCCGGTACAGGGCCCCTGGCTGATGGGCGAGATGATGAAGCAGGCGGAGCATGTCGGCACTGATATGGTCAACGACCTCATTACGTCTGTCGATCTCGATGTTCGCCCGTTCCGGCTGATCGGCGATTCCGGCACGATCTACACCTGCGATGCCCTGGTGATTGCGACCGGCGCGCAGGCCAAGTGGCTCGGCCTGCCCAGCGAAACCGCCTTCATGGGCTTTGGCGTTTCGGCCTGCGCGACCTGCGATGGCTTCTTCTACCGCGGCAAGGATGTGGTTGTTGTCGGCGGTGGAAACTCGGCGGTCGAGGAAGCGCTGTATCTCTCCAACCTCGCGCGCCACGTTACGGTCGTGCATCGCCGCAACGAGTTCCGCTCCGAGCGCATCCTGCGCGAGCGCCTGATGGCGAAGGATAATGTCACCGTTCTCTGGAACACGGTGGTGGACGAGATCGTCGGCGAGCCCGCCAAGAAGCCGCTGCCGCCTTCGGTGAACGGCATTCGGTTGAAGGATGCCCACACCGGTGCGGTGAAGGAGATGCCTGTGGACGGTGTGTTCGTCGCAATCGGTCATGCTCCCGCCACGGAACTGTTCCAAGGCAAGCTGAAGATGAAGCCGAACGGCTATCTGTGGAGTGCGCCCGATTCGACCGCAACGTCGATCCCGGGTGTGTTCGCAGCTGGCGACGTCACGGACGACATCTATCGCCAGGCCGTGACGGCCGCGGGTATGGGCTGCATGGCCGCGCTGGAAGCCGAACGCTATCTGGCCGGCCTGGAAGTTCACCGCGAGGCGGCGGAGTAGGATTGATACGGCGTCCGGAGTGACGCCGAGGGGGACTGATGGCACTGGATTGGGACAAGCTGCGGGTTTTCCACGCGGCGGCTGAGGCTGGATCCTTCACCCATGCGGCGGAAAAGCTCCGCTTGTCGCAGTCGGCCATTTCCCGGCAGGTCAGCGCGCTTGAACAGGATGTCGGCGTCCCGCTGTTTCACCGTCACGCCCGCGGTCTTGTCATGACCGAACAGGGCGAGCTGCTGTTCCGCACGGCGCATGACGTGCTGATGAAGCTGGAAAATGTCCGCAGCCAGCTGACCGAAACCAAAGACAAGCCATCCGGTGTTCTGCGTGTCACGACCACG
The DNA here is from genome assembly GCF_032053605.1 of Tianweitania sp. NCBI lineage: Bacteria > Pseudomonadati > Pseudomonadota > Alphaproteobacteria > Hyphomicrobiales > Phyllobacteriaceae > Tianweitania > Tianweitania sp. The sequence goes on along the minus strand of NZ_DAMBUH010000049.1, from coordinate 10,362 downwards.
GTTGGCCTTGGCGCTGCCTGGCTGACGGAGCGCGTGCAGGAGTTCCTGGATCTTTATCCGGAAATTCAGCTGCAGATCATTCTCGCCAATGAGGAGCTGGATCTGACGCTTCGCCACGCCGATTGCGCAATCCGTTTACGCCAGCCGCAACAGCCTGACCTGATCCAGCGCCGGCTCTTCACCATGCACTTTCATCTTTATGCCGCGCCGACCTATCTCGCCAAGCATGGCATGCCGGAAAGCATCGACGATCTCGACAAGCATCGCATCGTGACCTTTGGCGAGCCGGTGCCAAGCCAGCTCGCGCATCTCAATTGGCTGGAAACGGCCGGGAAACCGGAAGGTATCCGGCGTCCGGCGACGCTCCAGATCAACGACATTCTATCGGTCAAGCGCGCCGTGCAGCGCGGGGCGGGCATTGCGATGCTGCCGGACTACATGGTCGGCAAGGAAACCGGCCTTGTTCAGCTGATGACGGATACCGAAGTGCCGACCTACGACACCTTCTTTGCGTATCCGGACGCCATGAAGCAGCAGGTGAAGCTGCACGTCTTCCGCGATTTCCTTTTGTCGAAGGCGCGCAGCTGGGCCTATTAAGCGCGTTGGCTGGATCTAGGGCCTGCTTGCTGGCCATCTAATCTCAACAAAAACAGCGTCTGACCGCCCTTCATTGTGCGATGCAGCATTGAACAGCGTGCTTGCTCAGACGGCACACCCTGCTTCTGGCGTTCGTCAGCAATTTCTTAACAAAGGCTAAATGCCTGTTTGTTCACCGACTTCTGCCCAGTAGCATAGCGAAGTGCAACACTAATGCCTTTCTGCATGGGTGCGATGCAAAATGAGGTGCTTGAACATTAGGCAAGAATGGCTCATATCACAGTCATCTCCTGAGCGCGTTCTCCTCCCATTAGCGCTCGAGAGTGTTCCCCTCTGGAGGTCAGCCTTAATTGGCACTCCAATAACTCAGCCGGGTCGTTTCGATCCGGCTTTTTTTTGCGTGGAATTTAGGCGGATGCCCTTCCTCTCTCCGGGGGGAACGCAAAAAGGCCGAAAGCACCTTGCGATGCTTCCGGCCTGCTGAACCAGGAGGAAGGGACGTTGCAACCCGGTCCTGCTTTCAGGCGAACGGGGTGTTCGCGATCTGCGGGATTGTGGTTGCACCATTAGAGCCTGCCGCCTGAACCGAGCCGGAAAGCATGGTTCATTTTCCATTCATGGCGCATGCGGGGGGGGCGGTAAAAATCGTTCTCGTCAGAATCAGAGATTCTCTTGAAAGGACAAACGGGCCTCACCACCTATCTCCTGCGGTCGCCGAAATCGGGGCCGCTGACAGGACGGAACGCCAACTGGGTTCCATGTTCGGTCAAACGCAAAAACCATGTTGCTCACCAGGAGAACAGACCCATGCGTCAGTTTGATTTTTCGCCGCTTTACCGCTCCACTGTCGGTTTCGACCGTCTCTTCGGCATGCTTGACCAAGTCAACCAGCCGGACGCCGGCACCAGCTATCCCCCTTATAACATCGAACGCACCGGCCAGGATGCTTACCGCATCTCCATGGCAGTTGCGGGCTTCTCGGATCAGGAGATCTCGATCGAGGCTCACCGCAACGTGCTGACGGTGAAGGGCGAGCGCAACGAAGCAGACAAGGAAGAAGGCGTCGAGTTGCTCTATCGCGGCATTGCTTCGCGCACCTTCGAGCGTCGCTTCCAGCTGGCCGACCATGTCGAGGTCACCGGCGCGACGCTCAAGAACGGCTTGCTTCACATTGATCTGAAGCGCAATGTTCCGGAAGAGATGAAGCCTCGCAAGATCGAGATCGCTCCGGCTGCCAACAGCTCGAAGCAGATCGAAGCCAAGGCTGCCTGATCTTCTTAGTCGTAGCGGACTGCAAGCGGCGCCCTCAGGGGCGCCGCTTTTGTTTTAGGCGTTGGTGAGAAGGCGCTGCACCTGATCGACATCGTCGTCGGTGCTCGCGAAGCTGGTGACGAAGCGATAAAGCTGCTCGTCCTGTTCAAGCACCGCATCGGTGACGCGCGGCAGCTTCCACGGCGCGAACACCGCACCAGCGGACCGTAACCGTTCGGCTGCGGTGTCGTTCAGGATCGCGAAGATTTCGTTGGCCTGGGGCTGCCAGGCAAGCCGCGCTCCCGGAGCCTGCTCGAACACCTGCGCCAGCCGGGTCGTCATGGCATTGGCCTGACGTGCCGTCTTCAGCCACAGATCATCTTCTAGATAGGCTTCGAACTGCGCTGCGATGAAGCGCGTCTTTGAGAAAAGCTGCGCGCCACGTTTGCGGATATAAGGCAGCTCGCCGGTGAACCGATCGCCGAAGATGATGATGGCTTCGGCGCACCAGCAGCCATTCTTGGTGCCGCCGAACGACACCATGTCGACGCCGCGCTTCCATGTCATTTCGGCGGGCGACACATCCAGCGACACGAGTGCGTTGGCGAAACGCGCGCCGTCCATGTGGAGCGGCAAGTCGTGTTCGCGGCAAACGGCGCTGATCGCATCCAGTTCATCAAGAGAATGAACCGTGCCGATCTCGGTCGCCTGCGTGATCGTCACGCCCATGGGGCGACCGCTATGGACGAAGCCTGCGGGGAAGCGGGCGATCGCCTTTTGCAGGTTCTCCGGCGTGATCTTGCCATCAGGACCATCGACGCCATGCAGGCGCGATCCGCCGAGAAAGAACTCCGGCGCGCCGCATTCATCTTCGATCACATGCGCTTCGCGATGACAGAAGGCGACGCCGCCGGCCTTGTTGAAGGCGGTCAGCGACAGCGCGTTCGCCGCCGTGCCTGTCCCAACGAAGAACACCTCGCATTCGCGCTCGAAGATCTCGGCGAATCGCTGTTCGACGCGGCGATCGAGTTCGCTCGTGCCATAGGCCTGTGCAAAGCCGCCGGCATGGCGAACGAGGCTTTCAGCGATAGAGGGGTGGGCGCCGGCCCAGTTGTCTGAAGCGAAATGCATGGATACCGTCACGTCTTGGATAAAAAGAGGGCTCTGCTGTGAGCGCGGCGACCTTGATCCCTTTGGACGGGCGGACGCAAGCGCTACTTGGCAATCGAAAGACCCTTTCAAGAACGCCTGCAGCTTAAGCAACAATATTGCGGCTGATCCAAGCCACCTTTGCGCTTGTTGCGTTGCAGCGACGATTTTGTCACGTTTCGGTCTTGTGGCTGTCGGTGTAATCTGCCATACGAATATAGGACAGCAATGCTGTCTCATCTTGATCTTGCATCTCTTGCCGGTCGGAGGTCATTCTGCCTTCCGTTCCGGCTCGCCGCGCGCTCGTGATCCAGGCCGGATCACTCAACTGGAGGCAGTACCCATGAAGGACGACACGCTTCGCGTCACGCAGACCCTTGCCGGGACTGCTGCCACGAAAACCGCCGCCCTGCCGGGCGGCCTGCCCAAAGCGCAAGGGCTGTACGACCCTCGCAACGAGCACGATGCCTGCGGCGTGGGCTTCATCGCGCAGATGAAGAACGTCAAGTCGCACCAGATCGTGCTCGACGGCCTGCAGATGCTGGAGAACCTGACGCATCGCGGCGCAGTGGGTGCCGATCCGCTGATGGGGGATGGCGCGGGAGTGCTGGTGCAGATCCCCGACCGATTCTTCCGCGAGGAGATGGCAGCGCAGGGCATCGAACTGCCTGTGTCCGGTCAATATGCCGTCGGCCACATCTTCATGCCGCGCGACGCCGAGGTGCAGTCGCATATCGAAGACATCATCCGCGAAGCCGCGCAGTCCGAAGGTCAGCCGCTGATCGGCTTCCGCGACGTGCCGGTGGACAATTCTTCGCTGTCCAAGGCGCCTGACATCGCGGCGTCCGAGCCTGTGCATCGCCAGTTCTTTATCGGCCGCGCGCCGGAAATTGCCGATGACGACGACTACGAGCGGCGACTTTATATCCTGCGCAAGGTCATTTCCGGCCGGATCTACCAGGAAAACGGCAATCGCGACGTGGGCGCTTACATCGTGTCGCTGTCGGCGCGCACGATTGTCTACAAGGGCATGTTCCTGGCCTACCAGGTCGGCGCTTATTACAAGGATCTCAGCGATCCGCGCTTCGAAAGCGCGCTGATCCTCGTTCATCAGCGCTTTTCCACCAACACCTTCCCGTCCTGGAAGCTGGCGCATCCCTATCGCATGGTTGCGCATAACGGCGAGATCAACACGCTGCGCGGCAACGTCAACTGGATGGCAGCGCGCCAGGCGTCCGTCGATTCGGAGCTGTTTGGCAACGACATCGCCAAGCTCTGGCCGATCTCCTACGAGGGCCAGTCGGATACGGCCTGCTTCGACAACGCGCTCGAATTTCTGACGCAGGGCGGCTACAGCCTCGCGCATTCCATGATGATGCTGATCCCGGAAGCCTGGGCCGGCAACAAGTCGATGACGCCCGAGCGCAAGGCGTTCTACGAATATCATGCAGCCCTGATGGAGCCGTGGGACGGCCCTGCGGCTGTGTGCTTCACCGATGGCCGCCAGATCGGCGCGACGCTCGACCGCAACGGTTTGCGTCCCGCACGCTATCTCGTGACCGACGATGACCGCGTCATTCTGGCCTCCGAAGCCGGCGTGCTGCCGGTGGACGAAAGCCGGGTCATCAAGAAGTGGCGTTTGCAGCCGGGCAAGATGCTGCTGATCGACCTGGAAAAGGGTGCGATCATTTCGGACGAAGACGTGAAGTCCGAGATTGCCACCGCCAACCCCTACAAGCAGTGGCTGTCGAACACCCAGCTCATTCTCGAAGACCTGAAGCCGGTGGAGCCGCGCGCGCTTCGCCGTGACGTGTCGCTGCTCGATCGCCAGCAGGCCTTTGGCTATACGCAAGAAGACACCAAGATCCTGATGGCGCCGATGGCGACCACCGGTCAGGAAGCCGTGGGTTCGATGGGCACCGACACGCCGATTTCGGCCATGTCGGACAAGTCGAAGCTGCTTTACACCTATTTCAAGCAGAACTTCGCGCAGGTCACCAATCCGCCGATCGACCCGATCCGCGAAGAGCTGGTGATGAGCTTGGTGTCCTTTATCGGACCGCGGCCGAACATCTTCGATCTGGAAGGCTCCTCGCGCCGCAAGCGGCTTGAAGTGCGTCAGCCGATCCTGACCAATGGCGATCTCGAAAAGATCCGTTCCATCGGCCACACGGAAGACCGCTTCGACACCAAGACAATCGACTTCACCTACTCCGTGCAGGAGGGGGCCGCCGGCATGAAGGGTGCGGTCGAGCGCTTGTGCGAGCGTGCGGAAGCAGCGGTTGCCGGTGGTTACAACATCATCGTTTTGTCGGACCGCCAGATCGGCCCGGATCGCATTGCCATCCCGGCGCTGCTCGCCACGGCTGCGGTTCACCATCACCTGATCCGCAAGGGTCTGCGCACTTCCGTCGGCATCGTGCTGGAAACCGGCGAGCCGCGCGAAGTGCATCACTTCGCTTGTTTGGCCGGTTATGGTGCGGAGGCGATCAACCCGTATCTGGCGTTCGACACGCTTACCGACATGCACAAGCGCGGCGAGTTCCCGCCGGAGGTGGACGCGAGCGAGATCGTTTATCGCTACATCAAGTCGGTGGGTAAGGGCCTGCTCAAGGTCATGTCCAAGATGGGCATCTCGACCTACCAGTCCTATTGCGGCGCGCAGATCTTCGACGCCATCGGCCTGCGCAGCGACTTCGTGCACCAGTATTTCGCGGGCACAGCCAGCCTGATCGAGGGCGTCGGGCTTGAGGAAGTGGCGGAAGAAACGATCCGTCGCCATGCCGATGCCTTCGGTTCCGATCCGGTGCTGCGCAATGCGCTGGAAGTCGGCGGCGAGTATATGTACCGGATGCGCGGCGAGAGCCACATCTGGTCGCCGGACGCGGTGGCGACGTTGCAGCATGCCGTGCGCAAGAACTCCTGGGAGACCTTCAAGGAGTATTCCGAACAGGTCGACAGCCATGCCGCGCGCGCGCAAACCATTCGCGGCCTGTTCAAGATCCGCAAGGCCGAGGATATCGGCCGCGCAGCCGTTTCGATCGATGAGGTCGAGCCAGCGGCGGACATCGTCAAGCGTTTCTCCACTGGCGCGATGAGCTTTGGCTCCATCAGCCGCGAAGCCCATTCGACGCTGGCGCGCGCCATGAACGCGATCGGCGGCAAGTCGAACACGGGCGAGGGCGGCGAGGAGCCGGATCGCTATCTTCCGTTGCTCGACGGATCGTCCAATCCGGAGCGCTCTGCCATCAAGCAGATTGCGTCGGGCCGCTTCGGCGTCACGACCGAATATCTCGTCAATTCAGACATGATGCAGATTAAGGTCGCGCAGGGCGCCAAGCCCGGCGAGGGCGGTCAGCTGCCCGGCCACAAGGTCGATGCGACGATTGCCAAGACCCGTCACTCGACCCCGGGTGTCGGCCTGATTTCGCCGCCGCCGCATCACGACATCTATTCGATCGAGGATCTGGCGCAGCTCATCTACGACCTGAAGAACGTCAATCCGGCAGCGGATGTGTCGGTGAAACTGGTGTCGGAAGTGGGCGTCGGCACGGTTGCGGCCGGTGTCGCCAAGGCGCGTGCCGATCATATCACGATCTCCGGCTTTGATGGCGGCACCGGCGCTTCACCGCTCACCTCGATCAAGCATGCCGGCAGCCCTTGGGAGATGGGCCTGGCCGAAACGCATCAGACCCTGGTGCTAAACGGTCTGCGCTCGCGGATTGCCTTGCAGGTCGATGGCGGTCTGCGCACCGGCCGCGACGTCATCATCGGCGCGCTTCTGGGTGCCGACGAGTTCGGCTTCTCGACCGCGCCTTTGATTGCGGCCGGCTGCATCATGATGCGCAAGTGCCATCTCAACACCTGCCCGGTCGGCGTGGCGACGCAGGACCCGGTCCTGCGCAAGCGCTTCAAGGGCACGCCGGAGCATGTCATCAACTTCTTCTTCTATGTGGCGGAAGAAGTGCGGCAACTCATGGCGGAGATGGGCTATACCAAGATCGACGACATCATCGGCCAGTCCGAACTGCTCGCCAAGGAAGAACTGATCGAGCATTGGAAGGCGAAGGGTCTGGACTTCACCAACATGTTCTTCAAGCCAGACGCGCCGAAGGAAGCGACCTACTGGACCGAACGTCAGGTTCATCCGATCGACGACGTGCTTGATCGCCGCCTGATCGAAAAGGCGATGCCGGCACTTGAAAGCCGTCAGCCGGTGGTGATCGAGGAGAGCATCCACAATGTCGATCGGTCGGCCGGCGCCATGCTGTCGGGCGAAGTCGCCAAGCGCTTCCGCCATCGCGGTTTGAAGGAAGACACGATCCAGGTGAAGCTGACCGGCACCGCCGGCCAGAGCTTCGGCGCCTTTCTGACGCGCGGCGTGTCCTTCGAGCTCATCGGCGACGGCAACGACTATGTCGGCAAAGGGCTGTCGGGCGGCAAGATCGTCATCCGTCCCCCGGAAGACACGCGCATCGTGCCGGAAGACTCGATCATTGTCGGCAACACCGTGCTTTACGGTGCAACCGAAGGCGAGTGCTACTTCCGCGGTGTGGCTGGCGAACGCTTTGCTGTCCGCAATTCGGGCGCGATCGCGGTTGTCGAAGGCGTGGGCGACCATGGCTGCGAATACATGACCGGTGGTCTCGTCGTCGTGATCGGCCAGACCGGCCGCAACTTCGCAGCCGGCATGTCGGGCGGCGTGGCTTATGTGCTGGATGAAGCGGGCGACTTTGCCGAGCGCTGCAACATGGCGATGGTCGAGCTCGAGCCGGTTCCGGAAGAGGACGACATGCTCGAGAAGCTGCACCACCATGGCGGCGATCTCATGCATAAAGGCCGCGTCGACGTGTCCGGCGACATGACTCGCCACGACGAGGAGCGGCTGGTGAAGCTGATCTCGAACCATGCGCATTACACGGGTTCGACGCGCGCCAAGGCGATCCTCGACGATTGGGCGACCTACCGGCCAATGTTCCGGAAAGTCATGCCGGTCGAATACCGCCGCGCTTTGATCGAGATGGAGCGCATGCGCTTAGGCGTGGCGGCGGAGTAATCCGCCGCAAGCTGGCTGCTTCACAATTCCTTTCAAGCCATCTGCTGGCCTTTGCTGCGCCTGGCAGATCGACTGACGAGAACACGACGATGGGTAAGGTTACAGGCTTTCTCGAGATCGACCGGCAGGTGCCAAAGTACCAGCCGGCCTCTGATCGTATTCGGCACTTCCGTGAATTCACGTTGCCGATGTCGGATAGGGAAGTCGAAAAACAAGCCGCACGCTGCATGGATTGCGGCGTGCCTTATTGCCATGGGCCGACGGGCTGCCCGGTTCACAACCAGATCCCGGATTGGAACGATCTGGTTTATGGTGGTGACTGGGAAGGCGCGATCCGCAACCTGCACTCCACCAACAACTTCCCGGAATGGACCGGCCGCATCTGCCCGGCGCCTTGCGAGGAAGCCTGCACGCTGAACCTCGAAGACATGCCGGTCGCTATCAAGACGGTGGAACAGGCGATCGCCGACAAGGCCTATCTGATGGGCCTGATCCGCCCACAGCCGGCGGAAGTAAAGACCGGCAAGTCGGTTGCCGTGATCGGCTCGGGACCCGCTGGTTTGGCGGCAGCACAGCAGCTGGCGCGTGCCGGGCATGATGTGCATGTGTTCGAGCGTGAGTCTAAGCCCGGCGGTCTGCTGCGTTTCGGCATTCCCGACTTCAAGATGGAAAAGACCACCATCGATCGCCGCGTCGAGCAGATGCAGGGCGAGGGCGTGACCTTCCACTGCAACGTCAATGTCGGCGTCGACAAGACCGTGGATGCGCTGATCGAAGAGCATGACGCGGTGCTTTATTGCGGCGGTTCTGAGAACCCGCGCCCGGCCGGCATTCCGGGTACGGAGTTCGCAGGCGTGCATGATGCGATGCCGTATCTCGTGCAGCAGAACAAGCGAGTCGGTGGCGAAGATATCGGTTCGACGGCCTGGGCATCGGAGCCGATCGTTGCCGGCGGCAAGCATGTCGTCGTGGTTGGCGGCGGCGATACGGCGTCGGATTGCGTCGGCACTGCGTTCCGTCAGGGCGCGGTGCGTGTGACTCAGCTCGACATCCGACCCATGCCGCCGGAGCGCGAAGACAAGCTGGCGGTCTGGCCTTATTGGGCCACCAAGATGCGCGTGTCGTCGTCGCAGGCTGAAGGCGCGCAGCGCGAGTTTCAGGTTGCGACACTGGAGTTCGTCGGCGAGGACGGTCACCTGATCGGCGTGAAGTGCTGCGAAGTCGACGACAGGCGCAAGCCGATCGCAGGCACCGAGTTCTTGATCCGCGCAGATCTCGCTTTCGTTGCCATCGGCTTTGCCGGCCCGATCATCAGTGGAGGCGTGCTGAGCGATCTCGGCGAGCGTCTGACCCTGTCCCAGGACAGCCGCCGCTCGGTGAATGTCGTTGCCAACGATCGCAACTACCGCACCAACATCGACAAGCTCTATGCGGCCGGTGATGTGCGGCGCGGACAATCCTTGGTGGTATGGGCGATCCGTGAGGGACGCCAGGCTGCGCATTCCATTGATGTGGACCTGATGGGCGCATCGGTGCTGCCGCGCTAGGCGCGGCAGTCCACTTTACTGCGCAGCCGGTTCAGTTGCCAGCGGCGTGATGGAGGCCGTGCCTTCGGGAGCGGGTTTCACGGCTTCCGCCTTGCCGGCGAAGTCATCGGCTCGGCCGGTCTGGGTGCCGGCTTCGCGCTGCTCACGCATTTGGATGTCTGCCGCCGTGCCGGCTGATGGTGTGGTGTCGCCGCCAAGCAAGGTCGTGCCGCCATCGAGTTCCGGGTCGGTCAGCGAGATCGGTACGGTGCGCACGATGCGGATCTTGTCTTCGGCGCCGGGCCTGAGGTCAGCACCCGGCGTATAAGCGGGACCGATCAGGCCGATCGCATCGCCGCTGCCGCTTCCCAACACGCGACGCAAAGGCTTTTCCGCATAAAAGGCGATCTTGCGCTTGCCGGCGGCGGTGAGGTTGATGCCATCGCTGCCGCGCAACCGCGCCTGCTGTCCGTTCATGTCTGGACCGGTCGTGACGAAGGCGCCGTTTTCATCCACGAAGCCGTCCCAGATATCGACATAGTCGGCCTCTGCCGTCGCAGATACAGCCTTGAAAACATCGTTGTAGGCCAGCATGTCCGATGTCAGCGACGCCTGCCGGAAAGGCGGCATGCCGACCCAGATCACGGGAATGCCGCGGCTTTCCACGGCTGTCGCGAGGGCTGTCGCGCGTCGCGTATATTCCTTCATCCAGCCTTCGCTGCGCGGTTCGAGCCGCTCGTCACCCGCCTTCATCTGCTGGCGGTCATTGGAACCCAGCATCAC
>NZ_DAMBUH010000048.1:0-24867 GCF_032053605.1 Tianweitania sp. | reverse complement strand
AGGGCAGATGCGTGACGTTGCTCGGGCGCTCCGGCTCGGCCGGCGCTTCTTCCGGCGCAGGTGTCGCCACGATCTCGGCGCGCCGCAAGGTCAGCATCAGCGACTTGCCGCCGCCCCAGGGCACGGATTGCAGATGCGCCTGCACGGGAATCTCGTCGCCATCCTTCGTGCGCAGAACCTGGCAGCGGCAGCCATCCTCGCCATCGGCCGCACCGACAAACAGCGCTTCCAACCCACCGGCTTCCGCGATGGCGTCAAGCGAGCCGTAGCCCGTGAGCGCGAAGAACTCGCGATTGGCGAAATCCAGCCGGTCGCCGGCATGGATGATCAGCGGGATCGGCAATGCTTCCACCAGCTCGATCTCGGCAGCGCCGGGCGAGGGTGGGGCGAACGCGTCGAAGGCGTCACCGGCCTCATCGCCGGCAGAAGCTTCGTCCGTGAAGACGGCTTCGTCGCCAAGATCTTCCGAAACCGGTTCCTGTTGATCCTCGGTTTCATCCTCAAGTGCCGACGGGGCATCGGCGGGCAGAGGCTCGATGCCGACGAAAGCCGGCGCTTCCGGCTGAGGCGCTTCCACTTCCTCGACTTCGGCCTCTACGGCAAGGTCCGCCTCGATGTCTTTCTCAGTCTCTGCCTCGGCTTCAATCTCCGCTTCGGACGTTACCAGAGGAGCCTCGTTCGCCTCCTGCTCGGGCTCTTCCTCGTTGGAGCTGGCGGAAACCGCTTGTTCCGCGTGCTGCTCACGCAGGTCGACGCGAACTGCCCGGCCACGGCTGCCACCTTCGATTGCCGCGCGGGCGATGAGGTCTTGGTCATCTGCTGCGTCATAGGCAGGGAGAACGGGCTCCAGTTCGGATGCGAGTACAACCGGCTCTTCATGGGCTTCCGCCGGTGCTGCTTCACGCGCGGCAGGCTGTCCCTCGACGGGTGCTTTCAGCACTTGTTCATCGTCAGCCGCCACGTCCGAGCTGTCACCAGCTTCCGGCGTCGGCAAGTCGTCGGCCTGAGAAGCCGCAGCCGTGTCGGACGCTTGTGCTTCGGCCACATCAACTGGCGCCTGCGCCGGGGCGGCGGCGACCGGTTTTTCCATCAAAGACTGCGCAGGCTGATCCGTGTTCGCCTCGGCGGATGTTTCCGCAGCCTTCAGCCGGTGACCGATCTCGCGAAACGCACTGCGTTCGCTGGTGCTGAGCGCCACACGCTCTGCGAGCGCCTGACGATGGGCTGCCAGAGGCACGATCTTCTGGTCGGCGGTTTCAGGGCTGATTGCCTGATCGGGAGCCGAAGGAATGGGCGCCCCAGCTTCAACAACGGGAGCGCCCGCCTGCTCCGGTTGAACCGGCGTCTCGTCCTCGATCGACGGATCGACATCAGCCACGGCCGCAGCGATCGCAGCTTCTTCTGGCTCACGTGCCGCCACGGCATCGCCGAGACGCGCCACGCCAAAGCCGCGAAAACCCTCAAAGCGCCGATCGCGGTCATAGATCGGCAGAGCGGCAAGATCGACCGGAATACGCAAGGACCCCTCGGCCAGCGGCCACAGCACGGAACGCCCCGACCATGTATCGCGCCGTTCCAACAGGCCGGTGATTTCGCCATCCGCATCGAAGCCGAGATCGGCAGCCACGTCGCGGAACGATCGGCCGATCACTGTCTCGGCCTCGATGCCGAGCGCATAAAGAAACGGATCGGACAGCGCGGCGAAGCAACCTTCGGCATCGGTTCGCCACACGAAACGAACCGGCGGTGCCGGCGCGAGGACCGCTTCGGCAGTCGTCGCAATGTCTTCGACATCGGGCACGGTGTCAGCAGCAGCCGTCGCTGGTTCAGCCTGATCATCGCCAAGACCCGGCGCTACCGGATCAGCCTCGCCGATGACGATCAGAAAATACAGCGCGGGATCGTCACCCACACGTGCCAGCCCGGCCGGAAATAGGCCGGAGCCGCCGCGCAGCCGACACTTGGCGACGTGCTTGGAGGTCTGGTCGGCGGCCTCGGCAAACTCGACCAGCGCGCTTTGTTCGATGCCGGCCTGCTCGAAACCAGGCGTGGCCGCCAGAACGGCGCCCTCCGCATCCAGCATGGCGACGAACTGGCCCTGCGTGCCGAAGCCGGATACGGCGTTCTGCAATGGCGCGCCTTTGCCCGAGCGGCCCAGCCCATCGGGAAAGGCCACCAGCAGCGCTTGTTCGCCATCCGGCAGGGTCACTTCGCTGATCAGCAGTTGAGTGAGCCGCGTGGTCAAAAGCCCGTTCAGGCGGATCGATACCGCCTTGTTCTGCCCGATCTGGGGATAACCGGGCGTTGCCGCGATCTGACGGCGCGCCAAGGCCGGCAAGGGATTGTCAGCGCCGATCGCGGCTTCTATTCCGTGGAAACCAAGCGCTGCCGCACCCGGACCATTTGTCCAGATAACCTCTTCCATCGAGCGGCTGAAAATAACCAGCGCTTCGCCGGCCGCAAAGCTGCCGCGCACAGGCTCAAGCGCCACCACATCGATGAAAGAATAAAGCTGATCCATAAGGCGCTCTGCGCGAAGGTTCCTTAACGCTTTATTAATAAAGACGGATCGCCGCGAAATCCACAGCCGAAGCCCTCTGACCCCAGGCAATTGCGGTGTTGGTTAATGCTCGCGGACGGGCAGGTATTTATGCGGCGCAGCAAATATGTTGCAATGCACAATAAGCACTGCTATAGGATAAGGCATAGGCCACACAAAAAAGTGGCACCGGAATTCAGTGAAGTCGATGAAGATCTAACCGTTCCAAGGAGAGCGTCATGTCCGAGGCTGCCCGCAATACCGCTGAAAACGTAGAATTCGCCACCTTCGAAGCAAACCGCACCACCGACCAGTTCCGCACCTTCGCGGAAAAGGGCGTTGAACAGTCGAAGGAAGCTTTCGCCCGCATCAAGCAAGGCACCGATGGTGCTCAGAAGGCTTTCGAAGCCTCGTTCGAGAACGCCCGCGCCGTTTCGAGCGAGCTGTCCTTGAAGTCCATTGCCGCGATGCGCGCCAGCACTGAACTGACCTTCTCGCATTGGGAAGCCCTGCTGGGCGTGAAGTCGATCTCCGACTTTGCCGAGCTGCAGACCTCTTATCTGCGCAAGCAGGTCGAGCTGGCCGTCAACCAGGTGAAGGACGTGCAGACCGTGTCCACGCGCGGCGCCGAAGACGTCGCCAAGCCGGTGAAGGACATCGTCGAGCGCGCCTGGAGCGACCTCAAGGTCGCCTAAGGCTCCCATGCCTTCGATAGGTACCAAGACAGGCCGGCTTCCAAGCCGGCTTTTCTTTTGGTGGATTTCCTCAGGCTGTTTGCCAATCAGGCCCTTGAAAAAGACCGGGATACTCGGTAGGGACGGTCGCACTGGCCCGGCCTCCACCAGGAAGGCCGTCGGCACGCGGTTGTAGCTCAGTTGGTTAGAGCGCCGGATTGTGGATCCGGAGGTCGGTGGTTCGAGCCCACCCAACCGTACCATTTATCATCCTAAAAATGCTGCCTTGGTGATCCCGCGATCTGTGGGAGATCAACCACAATCTCATGTCTTAATCCGGATCGACGACGAGGCGCGTTCTTACCGTTATCGATGGAATGCGAGCGGGGTTGGTCTGCCTGCCGCTGAACACGTCCAGCACCTGCTGGGGACGCGCCAACGACCCTTCAAACGCACCATCCATATAAAGACCGGGTCGGAGAGATCCCTTCCCATCGAATTTGATCGTCAGCGTTTCCGATGATGCGGAGGCACGGAGGTTGGTTTCGGTGCCTTTTGCGAAGCCGGCTGGATCGTCCAGACTTAGCGATATGGCCGCTTCATCGCCATTCAAGACCGCCGTGCCTTCGAATGAAGCAGAGGCCGCATTCGGCGCCAGGATCAGCGTGCCATTTGCCTCGGACACAGCAGGGGACGCGTCTCCGTGTCGAAAAGCCCCGTCGACGATCTGCACCCGACCTATGTTTTCGGAGATGTGGATGAAGTCCGAGCGAACGGCGGTGTTCCGATCAGGACGAGGCGGTGACCTTCTATCCGGTTCTCTTGACGCTCCGGCGACTGGGACGTTGCGTTGACCAACTTCAACAAGAGGCCGGACCAGAACAATCGTCTCGATGGTCAAAGACCGTTGCCAAAGCGATGCAAAGCTCACGGGAACTTCGATGCGGTCGATCTGAAGCGATCGCCTTTCCGTGCCTGGTACTTTGATCAAAACGTTGGAGAAAACGAGGGCAAGCCTCGGAAACAGATCGATGCCTGCTTCACCCTCAACGACCGTCGATACATCGTAGGATTGTGCCAGCTTGTCTTCGACGCTCCGCCGTACCGACCGCTCAATCTCGGAAAGCCCGCGATCCATAACGAACCAGATGGCTGCGCATGCGGCGACAAGCACGAGAGCAGCAGAAACAAAGACCGTACGCTTCTTGGAAATTGGAACACCTGTTTGAGGCAAACGCATCACGATTGCTGCGTGCTGATACCGATCACGAACCAGCATTGATCACATCACTCGTACGGCGTTGGCAGCAATTCGTTGCATAGCAATCGCGTGAACCATTCCCTATGCGCTGCACGGAGAAGGCCTGCCACTTCAAGGAACACTCCCGCCATCCCCGCAGTTGTGCCACCAACGACGCTTGGAGGTTGCCTGTGATCCCGACGACCTTGCATGGGGCGATCGACTATCTGGTCGCGCTCTTTCTGATTTCGGCGCCTTATACGCTGGGCTTCGCCGATGGGGGGGCGGCGCAGTGGGCGACGATTGGACTGGGCGCGTTCGTGCTGATCTACAGCCTGTTTACGGATTATGAGCTTGGCATGGTGCGCATCCTGCGCTTCCGCGTGCATCTTGCGCTCGACGTTGTGTTTGCGGTGCTGCTGCTTGCATCGCCCTGGGTGCTCAATTTCAGCGACCGCATCTGGTGGCCGCACGTCCTCGTAGGGATCATGGGGCTGGTGGTCGCCGCCTTCAGCGCCCGCCACCCCGACCGCTTTTCCCATGTCACCGGCGGCAGCAAGCCCAATCTTGGCGACCGCCGGCTGAAGTAGCGGTCCTTAACCCGGATTCAACCAGCGCCGCACCGTATGCGCGAAGCCGAAGCGGTTGAGCCAGCGGGTGCGCTGTTTCACTGCGATGTAGCGCTGCTTCTCGGCGAAACTCCGCGGCCATTGCGTGTAGCCGGTGTCGGGTCCGGTCAGGCCTGAGCGTGCGAAAACCAGCTTCTTCCAGTCTTCGAAAGAGTAGCAGATCGCGTTGAAGTAGCGGCTCTTAAAGACGTAGTTGTGCTTGGGCATATGCAGGTCGACATCGAGCGGATGGGCGACGATGAAATTGTCGGCGAGATACTCCTCGAATTCCCGGAGAATGTCGTCACTGATGTCGTTATGATAGGCGATCGGGTAGGGCCCCCGCCCGAACAGATAGCCCAGCGTCAGCCATTGCTCGGTCGCATACCGGGAGCGGAACTCGCGCTCGCGCGGAATGGAGTGGGGCGGAAACGGGTTGCGCTCCCAATGGGTGTTGGTGCCGAAATCCATCAGCGGCCCGCTCCAGAAGGCGCGGAGATCTTCGGTGCGGCCGAACTGCATGAAGTCGCTTAAGTGATAGCAGAGCCGCTCATCGAAGCGCGGGTTTAGGCTGAACAGCGACATGATGAGGATGCGCGCCCGGCCCTTCAGGCGTGGGCCCGGATTGGCTTCAGCCCAGCGCGACCACAGGTCGACGACCTTGCGCGATGACAGATAGGCGTCGGTGCGCAGCTTGATCGCATAGGGCGTGGTGACGGCGGCCAGCCCGGCGGCTGAGGACATGATCTGGCGATTCACGTTGTGCGGCGCGCCGATCAACTTGACCGGCGGCAGCACGCCGGGATCATCGGTCAGGATCACGGCATCGAAGTCGGCATGGTCGAGCAGGGTCTTGGCGGCCGATTTCTGCGTCGACAGAATGATCTTCACGCCCGGCATGACCTCGCGCAGATAGCGCACGGAATAGCGGACATCCCAGTCGCCACCGAGCCCGCCCTGGAGCACGATGGTGACGTCCTCATTGGCGATCGTGCCGCTGACCAGAGGCTCAGACCTGTCGCTCATCGCTGAACGGCCGAGGGCAGCATGGTGGCGAGATCGTCGCCGTTGCGCACGAGGTTGATCGCGACGGCCGAAGGGAAGGGGTTCGACGGCGCGAAATCGTTCACCAGCGTTCGCGCGGCATGGTTCACGCCAAAGATGGCGGCGTGCCAAGACAGGCCGAGTTCTTGCAGAAAGGCTTCGGTTTTCTCGCGAAAACGCTCCGGGCGCGCGGTCACGAAGATGATCTGCGCACCGCGCGCGATCATCGCCTTCAAGGCCGCGACATTGCCGGGCAGTGCCTGGTCGGGATCATCCCAAAGCGGCGGGATGTATTGGCCCGCGTTCTTCAACACGACGCCGTCGAGGTCGACGATGTAAAGGCCGAGATCCTCGCGGAAACGGTTCCAGGCTTCCAGCGTGCCGACATCGACGTAATGGTCGGTGTTGATGCCGCGAAAGACGTTGTTCTGGCGGATGGCATCCAGGATCACGTGCGAAACGAAGGGCTCGCCTTCGTGGTTCGAGGCAAGGAGCCGGCGATAGGAGTCGAGGAAGACATGGGCGTCGTGAAAGCCGTAGCCGCCGACCGAAATATAGTTCGACGACACGTTCTTCTCGATAATCCCCAACAGCAGATCATTGTCGTTGAGATGCAGGAAGCTTTTCGCCGCGATATTGCGGACTTCGCCGGTCTGGCGCAGATCGGCATAACACACGCAGTCTGAAAACACGTTTTCGCGCGGCACGAACCAGCTGTCGCAATCCTTGATGAAGATCGGGCCCTGAACGTCCGCGCGCGACAGGATCTCAGCGACTGTTTCCGCCGGCCCAGCGGTCTGGTCGTCGAAGGTGACGATCTCAACGGCATCGCCGAGAGCGCGCTGAAGAGCGCCGCGTCCGCCCTTGCCGTCAAGATGTTCGGCCAGCGCGCCGATCACCACGCGCCGGCTGCGCCAATCGGCAACCGAAGCGAGGCTTTTTTCCAGCATGAGTTCTCCGGTGGGTGCGGTGAGCATCCATTTGGGCCGAAGTCCCGGAAAACGCGAAGACCGCCCTGCAATGGGAAGAACGATCGTGCCTGGCTTGGTCATGCATATGCCTCTATGGAACCGATGCGGCGCAGTCCGGAAACCACGCGCGAGAAAATGGTGGCGTCCCGCACATAAGGGAGCACGCGCAACGCCTGCAGGGCGCGCAACGACGGAAGTGCGGCGTCGAGCTCTGGAAAGAAGCCGGTCATCTGGCTGGTCACTTCTTCCGCCAGATAGCGGCTGATGGTGCGCAACAGTTTTGCGGTTGGATCGGGCCGATCATGCCACAGAATGCTGCGCAGCGACCAGCCGCTTTCGAGATCCTGGATCAGCTTGGCGACATCCATCCAGACGCTTTCCAGATTGCCGTCGAGAAGGTCGATGAAGACGATCGAGCCATTGTCGCGGATCAGCATGTTTTCGACCGTCAGATCACCATGGCACAGCGTCTGCGGAATGCCGATCCAAGCCTTCGCGGCGAGCTGGTCGAGCAGTGCGTCGAGAAATTGCGGCTCGGTCTCGTAGAACGGGCTCTTGGCGATGCTCGTTTTCAGTTCGGCGATCTTGGCGTGAAACAAGGCCGGATCGAGCGAGCCCGACACGGTTGCTGAAAGGCGGTGAAGCGGGTCGGTGAGGCGTTCAACCATCGCGGGAATGCTGGCGACCGCCTGCAGCGGGGCAAAAGACACGAAGCCATGCCCTTGGACATATTCCATGTCGTACCAAAGGAGATCGCCAGCCTCGCCCTGTTGCAGTACGCGCGGTGTCGCGATCACGCCGGCCAGAGCGTTCTGCTTCTCGATCTGCAGCCGAAAGCGCGCATTATAGGCGGGTGACGCGGACACCTTGCGCACGAAATAGCGGTCGCCATCCAGGCAGAGTGAGACCGAACAGCCGGAATGCCCCGTGAGCGTGCGGACATGCTGCGGGTTGATGTCGATGAGATGTGCGGTCATCGTTTCAGAAACTGCCCTGCATAGAGCCGACGCATCAGCTGACTGCGCTTGAGGATTTCGCGCGCCACGCGCTCCGTGCGCAGCAGCAGAGACATGCGCGGCGCGGGCGTTCCCACCATCCGGCGGCTGTTTGCGGCAACGGCGACGTCGAGATACCAGGCGAGAAATTCGCGCAGGCCGACGCAATCCTCCGCAAGCGATTTCTGCGCGCGGCCGCGAAACCGCTCGTGGTCGATGCCCAAAACTTCGGGCTCGCAGGGGATGAAGTTGTTGAACAGCATCCGCTCAGAATCGGCGATGATGTGCTCGTTGATCTCGGCGTAATGGGTCAGTCGCCGCTCGTGGCCGGAGCGCTTGAGCGCCGAAAGAAACAGGTATTGTTCGGTGGTGAACCGAAACCGGTCAAACATCCGGTACCAGACATCCGGCGCTTCGTTCAGCATGAAGCCCGACAGGCTTTCGCCGGCCAGAAGCTCGGCGTCCCAGTAACGGCGCAGATCGGCGGTCAGGCCGAACTGAAACAGATCGCTCGGATGATAGGCCATCGGAATGAAGGACCGCGCGCTGCGGGTGAACTCCTTGGAGACCACGATCCGGCGCTCGAACACCGTTCCTTCGCTCAGGCGCGTGGGAAACGCTTCTTCGAGCGAGATGAAACCGCGACCCGTGACATGGCCGTCGGAGCGGAGTTTCGCGGCATAGGGTGTTTTGACCCGAGCAAGGCCGACGCGCGTGGACAGGATCTGGCGGTTGACGTTGTTGACGATCGAAACCCCATCGGCTTCCCACAAAATGCCGCCGGGATCGGCGCTGAACACCGTCTCATCGGCGTCGATGTCGCGGGTATCTTCGTTTTCCCAGGTGCTCAGAACGATGCGGCTGCCGGGAAAGAACCGCCGTATGGAGGCTGTCGCCTCACGCGTGCTCGACCCGTCGCCCTGGCTGACCGGTCCTTGCACGACAAAGGTGATGTCGGCGTCCTGAATGGGCATGACGTTCAGCGCAGCGACTGAATGGCTGAACGCTCGACGATCGTGTCGCGCGACGCGCGAGCATGTGTTTCTTTGAGCATTTGGCAATATCCACTTACAGAATCTGCAAGTGGACTAGTTTTGGCAACCGCGCACTATCAAAAGTTAGAGTGAATATTTATTATAGATCGATGTATTACTATATTAATAGCTTCTAAATTAACTTATGTAGGTTTCTATATTAGGAAGAGAGCTGTTGAAAGGGCGAAGGGAGTGAATGTTCAGTTCGAGCATGAGGAAAGTCGTGGGTTGAGAGGGTGCATCACTCAACCCGCCTGTCAGCATGCTGGTTGAAACCCGCCAGAAGCGACCGTACCTGATCAGGACCGATCAGATCCGCAGGTGACATGGCCCGAAGAGCGCGCTGGGACGACGAACAGGATGCGCGCGCTGCAGAAGAGGCCGCGCCGCAAAGCTGTTGGCTCTGCGGACGCCTTCTCGGCAAGCGGGTTGAATGGCATCATCCCATTCCAAAAAGCCGGGGCGGCAGAACGACGGTTCCCGTTCATCCGATCTGCCACCGCACCATTCATGCGACCTTCTCCAATGTGGATCTTGCCCGGCATGTCGAAGACGGCGTGTCCCTGACGCAGGATCCCGCCATTCAGCGTTTTCTCGCCTGGATCGGCAACAAGCCGCCCGACTTCAACGCACCAACCCGCAAGGCGCGATGAAGGGGTTGATGCCGAGCCTTCGCCTGGCGATGCGCGCTCTTTCCTAATCGTGAACAAACCGCATTGAACCCTTGGATGGGGATAGGGTATGCCGGGTTATTGAATGTGGTGATTGCGATTTGGCCGGCCCGAAGAGGTTGGCGGAAAACATTGTCAGGCAGGCAGGATCAATGATGTACGGCCAACCAACCGCGACAAAGGCAATTCAGCTTTGACCGAGACCGTCAAAGGCCCGGACAACGTCGAACTGCCGTCGGACCCACTGGCCGATGCGCGACTGGCGGCGATCGTCGAATCCTCCTTCGACGCGATCATCAGCAAGGATCTCGACAGCGTCATCCAGACCTGGAATCCGGCTGCCACGCGGCTTTTCGGCTATTCGGCCGAGGAAGCGGTCGGGCGGTCGATCACCATGCTGATCCCGACCCATCTTCACGATGAGGAAACGGACATCATCAGCCGCATCAAGCGCGGCGAGCGGGTGGAAAGCGTCGAAACGATCCGCTGCCGCAAGGATGGATCGCTCGTCCATATCTCCATCACCGTGTCCCCCATTCGCGACCGAAAGGGCGTCATCGTCGGCGCCTCGAAAGTGGCGCGCGACATCAGCACATCCAAGGAAAGCGAACGCCGCATCCGGCTGCTGCTGCGCGAGATCAACCACCGCGTGAAAAACCAGTTCGCCGTGATCAACTCGATCATCCGCGAAACGGCAAAAGCCACGGCCGACCCCAAGGCATTTGAAACCACGCTGCGCAACCGCATCCTGGCGCTGGCCCGTTCGCATGATCTGCTGGTGAGCTCGGAATGGTCGGGCGCAAGTCTGGCTGAACTGATCCAGCATCAGCTCGAACCCTACGGTCATGAGGAGCAGGTCGCGCTTGACGGCGATCCCGTTCTGCTTCGTCCGAATGCCGTGCAAAATCTCGGCATGGCGTTCCATGAACTCGGAACAAACTCGGCAAAATACGGCGCTTTGTCGGGTGAATCGGGTCAGGTCTCGGTCAATTGGACCGTAGAACGGGAAGAAAACGGGCAGGAAATGTTCGTTATTTCCTGGAATGAGAGCGTTCCCGGCCTCGAAGCGGAACCGAGCCAAACGCCGCAACGACGGGGCTTCGGCTCCGTGGTTCTGCTCCGCGTCGCGCCGCAATCCCTGGGTGGATCGGCAACCATGGAACGGGGCGAGGGCCGCGTGACCTGGCGTCTCCGCGCACCGCTGGAAGGCGTGCTCGACACCCAGGACGAAGACGAGCACGCGACGCCTGCCCAAGCGTAACGCATTGATCTGACTGATGTTAGCAGGTCAGCTCGTTTTGGTCTGATGCAGGCAGTCGTGCTGCACGACGCCCTCGATCGCCTGCAACATGGACAGCGCCAAAGCCGGCCGGCTGAAACGCCGCGCCGCCTGCGCGCCATTCTCGGCCATGGTGGCGCGACAAGCCGGATCGTCGCGCAAGGCTAGGACCGCTTCAACAAGCGCCCGCGCATCTTCCGGCGGCACCGTGACGCCGACTTCATAACGCCGAACAAGATCAGCCACTTCGCCTTCGACACCAAGCACAACCGGTATGCCGGTCGCCATCGCTTCAAACAGCTTCGAGGGAATGACCGATCGGAACAGCGGGTCCCGGCGCAGATGGATGAGCGAGCAATCGAGCAGCGACCAGTAGCGGCTGACCTGATCCTTCGGCACCGTGTCGACAAACAGGATGTTGCGGAGATCTTCGGCCTTGGCACGGCGTTGGAGCTCGGCTTTCTCCGCGCCATCGCCCAGCATCAGAATGCGGACGTCGCTTTCGCCAAGGTCGCGCAACTGGCGGGCAGCGTCGAGAACGGTGTCGAGACCGTGCGCAAGGCCATGTGTTCCGATATAGCCGGCCACGAAACGGTTATTGAGGCCGAGCTTGGCTTCGAGCAACGGATCCTTCGATGCAGGCTGAAAGCGTTGGAGATCCACGCCGTTCGTCACAACCGCGATCTTGCCGGGATCGACGCCCCGCGCCGTCAAGATGCGCTTGAAGGAATGGGTCACGGCAACGATCAGCGCGGCGCGATGATACAAGAACAGCTCAATGCGGCTGAGCGCTTTGAGCAGCACGCCGTCCTGCATGGCGCCGACCACCCGAATGGATTGCGGCCACAGATCGCGCAGCTCGAACACGAACGGCGCGCGGCGCAGAACACTGACCAGCCAGGCAGCACAGACCGTGAAGAACTGCGGCGATGTTCCAACAACCACATCGATCCTTCGAACGAAGAAGGCTGCAAGCAAGGCCGTGATCATGAAGCTGAAATAGTCCAGCGTGCGGCAGACAAAGCCTTTGTTGGCGCAGATGAAGGTCCAAACGCGCACAACACGGATGTTATCGATGACTTCCGTTTGCCAAAGACGGTTGCGGTAACCGGCAAAAACCTTGCCACGCGGAAAGTTTGGAACGCCGGTGATGACTGTGACCTGATGACCAGCCTTCACCCATTCACGACAGTGCTCGAAGCTTCGGCTCGCCGGAGCATTCACTTCAGGCGTGAAATTGTCTGTGAGAAACAGGATGTGCATGTCGCACTACGCTTTCGGCAAGAAATACTCTAAAACTACTTACAAGGTACTGTGACGAACACACAGGGATTTACAAGAGCTATGTTCCTTCTTCAACAAAGATAAGGCGCAGTGTGGCGCGATTGTTGTCGCAAGCGAGGATCAAGCATTGCGCGGCAAGCGAAACGCCAAAGCCGGGGTGATGCGTATCTGGCTCGATACGGGCTAGCCCCTCCACGACCTCCCATCGCAGGACAAGGCGGCCGTTCTGCTCCGCGAAACCGCAATTTGCTTGGGCGAATAGATTGATATCTGGGGCAAAGTGGTAGCGCGCTTCCGCCTTGCGCGGTGGTCCTGAGACCTCGTCGTGGATGGTCAGCGTTTCAGCTTCGAGACGCCAGCGGCGGTGGTGCATCGGGTTGCCGGTGAGGAAGCGATAGCCATCGTGGGACGCGGTGACAGAGGTGTCGTTACCGCCTTGCACGATATGTAGGTCGTGTGGATGAGCGCGCCGGCCGACGCGAAAGCCGGACCAGACTTCGGACGAGTCGAACCCGTCGATGATCAGCGTGTTGTGGGCCGCCGTGCCCCGCTGGCGCAGCCGCTCAGGGCCGGTGCCGTATTCGGACGTGCCGCCATTTACCAGAACGCGCTTGCCATGAAGCGACAGCTCGAACGACAGGGTGTCGGCATGGGCATGACCCGGCTGATGCGCCGGCCCGACTTCCGCGGCATCAATCAACAGAACGGCGGGGCCATGGGTAACGCGAACATAGCCGCTCTGCTTGAGATGTGTCAGGCCGAAGCTCGGGGTGGTAGCTGAGGCAAAGCCAAGACGCTCCGCATAGGCGTTCAGCGCCGCTGGTGGTGGTGCGATGCTGAGCGCGGCGTCGTTGAAGAAGGCGATCTCACCGTCGGGATGAGAGAGCGCTACGAGCCAGGTCCGCATGGGATTTATACGCGCCTCGAGCAGCCCTTGTAGCGCTTGATCCGTGCCAAAGCGGCGGCTGAGATTGATGAGGGCTAGAAGGTCCTCCAGCACCAGCGCGTGATACATGGGGCTGAGTTCATAGTGCCCGCCATCCGGCAGAACCTGCTGAGGCAACTCCCGCCGCAGGAGGCGACTGCCCTGCTTGAACCAGACATCCGCTTCCGCGCCCTCGAAGAAGGCACCTGCAAAGCACAGGGCTTTGGCGTTGGCCAGAAGATGATTGCCCGAAAGGTGATGCTCCACCCGCCGCGCAAGCCAGCGCGTCTGGATGGCGAGACTGTGAAGGGCATCGGCTGGCAAGGTAAAGCCGTCCTGCGCAGCCTTGATCCAGTTGACGATGCGCAAGGATGTCGGGAAAGGCTCCCAGCCGGTGCCGTGGCCCGGCGGATTGTGCTCGAGCCAATCGCTTATCAAAGCCGTGTGCCATTCCCGCCGATCAGCCGCCCGCTCTGCATTCAGCTCATCGAAATAGTGGAGGTTGTAGCGCCAAAGCTTTGACCGTGCCGGATCATCCCAAACGGCACCCGGCTTGTTTGCGTCGAGCATGCCGGCTTCGTTGAGGAAGAGGAAGGCGTTTGGGCCTGTCATGCAGGTGGCACGCTGGGCTGGCTCTAACCAAAGGCCGACAGGCACGCGCAGAGTTGGTGCAGGGCTTAGATCTGGAAGAGGGCGATAAAGCCGGAACCAGACGCGCCCAAAGATCTGCCGCGCTTGAAGGTGCCGGATGGTGCGCCAATACTGGCTGAGCCTACCCATCTCGGTTCGGCCGCGTGCCGGCGATGATGTCGATCAGCGGCATGGATCAGCGAAGCTGTTCGGCGAGGTCGATCGTGACGGCGCTGACTTCGGCCAGTTCCTCGAACGGAATGGGAGCCGGACCGCCGCTCTGGACCGCAGTCAGGAAGGCGCTGACGCAAGATGTCTGGCCCTTGTCCTGCTGCCACAGCCGCGTCGGTTTGATGCCGCGCCAGTTGTGCGCTGAAAGCCTGCGGAAATTGTCGAGCACTGCGATCGACCCGCCGCAGAAGACTTCGAGGCGCTCCTTGGGGAACGAGCGCGCGCCGTTGGCGAGGTAGTGAATTGTGCCGAAGGCGCCGTTTGCGAAGGCGAGTTGCAGGTTTGCGGTGTCGCCGCGCCCGGTGGCCGTCGCCTGGCTGATGGGGCTGTTCGCAAGATGGCGGAGCAGGTCCACGAAGTGGCAGGCTTCGCCGATTATGCGTCCGCCCTCCTCTCCGCTTTGCGACCAATGATCCGGCGGCAGCGCGCCAGCGTTCACTGTCATGATGAAGACAGGCGGTTCGGATCGGGAGGCGAGAGCTTTGTTGAGTGCGATGACATGCGGCGCGAAGCGGCGATTGAAGCCGACGGTGAGCAAAGGCGGGCGCTCGAATGCGCGGCTTTCCCGCCAGCTTTCCTGGATGTCAGAAAGCTCGATGTGGCTCGGCGCCAGCGGCTTTTCCACGAACACATGCTTGCCCGCGCGCAAGGCGGCACGAGTCAGAGCGGCATGGCTGGAATGGCGCTTGGCAATCACCACGGTGTCGATGTCGGGATCACCGATCAGGGCCGAAGCGTCGGTCGTGGCCCTTGCAATGCCGAACTTGCGTTGGGCATGCAGGCCACTGATGCCGCTGTTGGAAGCTACCATGTCGAGCCGTGCGCCGGCCCTTTTAAGCGCGGGCAGGAGCGTGCTCGTTGCATAAGTGCCGGCACCGATGACGCCGATGCGTGGTGTGCCGATAGCGGGCAGTGACGCGCGCGACAGGATGGCTGGGGCAGTGAGCGGGGCAGTATCCTCGCCGCCAAAATCGAGCAGAACGCCAAGCGTGGGGGTATTGCTGTCGAGCAGCGCATAGGCTTGTTCGGCCTCGGCGATGGTGAAGCGGTGCGAGATCAGTGGCGCAACATTGAGCCGGCCATCGGCCATCATGTCGAGCACGGCCTCAAAATTGCGCTGCGCAGTCCACCGCACGAAACCGGCGGGGTAATCCTGACCCTTGGTCTCGTAGGCGGGATCATAGCGGCCGGGCCCGTATGAGCAGGAGACCTGGAACGACAGCTCCTTCTCGTAAAAGTCCGCACGCGACAGCTGCAGCCCGGTTACGCCGACCAGAACGATGCGGCCACGCTTGCGGCACATGGCGGCGGCTTGGGACACCGGCGCGCTGCTTTCGGTGGAGGCGGCGATGATGACGGCATCGACACCGCGCTCACGCGAAAAACGGGAGGCTTCGCGCAAGGGATCGCTGCCAGCCGCAAGGTCGATCACCTCGGCGCCGAAGCTGCGGGCCAGAGCCAGGCGCGCGGGATCGGGATCCAGGCCAAGCACGCGGCAGCCATGGGCGCGCAGGAGATGGACGGTGAGCAGCCCGATTAGCCCGAGACCGATGACTGCAAAGCTTTCGCCAAGCGTTGGTTCTGCAAGCCGGATGCCTTGCAGGGCGACCGCGCCAAGCACGGTGAAGGCTGCGGCTTCATCCGAAACGCCGTCCGACACCTTGGCGGAGAGATTGGCTGACACCGCCACGATGCCGGCGTGGCCGCCGTTGGAGGCGACTCGGTCTCCAGGGCGGAAATGGGTAGCGCCTGAACCCGCTTCGATCACCGTCCCGACATTGCAATAGCCGAGCGCGAGGGGCTGATCGAGCTTCGCGCGTACGGCGGAAAGCGTTGGCAGGATGCCGTCTGTTCGCGCTTTTTGCAGAACTTGACGCACCCGATCTGGCTGCGATCGTGCCTTGCCGAGAAGGCTGGCTTTGCCGAACTGGAGCAGCATGCGCTCGGTGCCGCCCGACACCAAGGTGCGTGACGTGCGCACCAGAAGCTGATGCGGCCCGCAAGCTGGCGCGGCAGCATCGGCTACCTCGGTTCGGCCATCGCCGAGATGTTGAAGCACCACCCTCATGCGAGCGATCGTGGCTCCCCAACCAAGCATCCCAAGCGGCTATGAAGAAGTTAATATATGCAACGTGGCGCGACTTCAAGTAAGACAAAGTGTCTTCGCTGGATGCGTTAAGTTGAATGTCATGGCCGCCCTGGCTGGTTATATCTTGGTGATCTTGTGCCGCTGACGATGTTTATGATTGGAGACCAGCATCGTGAGCGATTGACCGCCGAGATGGCCTCGAAAAATCTTGTCGGGCCGATGCCGAAGGCGCGCCGGCAAGCTGACAAACCGCCATGCTGAGCAAGGTTGGCCGCAACCTCGGCGTCCAACTCCTGGCGTTGGCAGTAAGCTTCCTCGACCGTTTCGTCGTGGTGGCGCTACTGCTTTATCACTGGGGTGCGGCGCTTTATTCCGACTGGGTGGTGCTTCTGTCTGCGGCCGGTTTGCTGCAATTGGGCGAGCTCGGTCTGAACATCTATTACGGCAACGTGTGGCAGCGCGCGGCGGCGCTTGGCGACCATCACGGGTTTGCCCGGATGCTACGCGTGGCGCTCGGTTTCGCCGCGATGCAGGCGCTTCTGCTGTGTGGGGCGGCTTTGGTGTTTCTGGCCGTGGCTGATCTGCCTTCCACGCTTCTGAGCGCGGACGAGGCCAGGTTGATCTTCCTTCTGTTTGCCGCCTTCAGCATTCTGGCGGTGGTGCGGGGCAGCTTGTCGCAGCTGTATCGTGGCCATGGCCGCTATGCGCGGGGCATGATGGTAACGCTGCTGGGAACGCTGGCCCTGCTTCTCGCCACGGCACTGGTTGCGCTGGCAGGTGGCGGGCCGATCCCCTTGGCAACCGCTTACCTTTTATGCCATACCGTGTGGGATCTAAAGCGGTGCTTTCCCGATTTGCGCTTTGTGCCGGCATGGCCGCGCGCTTGCGAGTGGCGCGACGCCTGGCGCAACACGCGATGGCTGGCGCTCGAACAATGCGCGCCGGTAATCTGGCTGCAAGTGCCGGTGCTGCTTCTGGGAACGGCCGGCGTCGGCGGCGCGGCTTTGGTGGGCTTCGTTCTGCTACGCACGCTGGTCGGCTTCGCCCGCCAGCTTTCCACGATGTTTTCCATCGCGCTCGGAGTCGAACTTGCTGGGCGGATTCACGCGGCGTCCGAGACGGTGACGCAGCCCATCGAGGAAGCCGGCCGGTTGCTTTCTGTGGCGGCTGGGATTTTGGGTGCTGCCGTGTGGGTGTTCAGCGAGCCGTTGTTGGCAGTGTGGACCAGCGATCATGCTGCTTATGATCCCTATGTCGTCGCTTGGCTGGTGCTTGGCAGCTGGGCGGCTGCGCCCGCAGCGCCGGTTGCGAAGCTTCTCGCTTTTACCAATCGCGCCAAGCCCAATGCGGCGGCCTGGACGGCGCAGCTTGTAGCCGGGCTTGGCCTGGCAGGGCTGCTAGTTCAGCCTTTTGGCGCTGCGGGCGTGGCGGCCGGATTGGCGATCGGCGAAGTGCTGGGAATGGGGATCGTTTTGCCTTTGCTAACGAAGCAGGCACTCGCTTTACCTGCACGTTACTGGCGGAAATGCGGCATTGCCCTTGGTGCAAGCGCGCTCTGGTGCTTGATCGTCGGCGCTGCGGTAATCCACCTCGGTATCGCGGACGTGTCCCAGATGGTGATCGCTATGCTGATCTGGAGCCTGTTTGGGGCTCTGCCTGCGTTCATGATCACGCTGCCCCGTCGAGTTTGGCGCGGTTTACGGCTGCAGAAGGTCCTCGATCAAAGGCAGGAAGCGTGAGCGCAAGCGGGACAGGCGGTAGTGATCGTGCCAGCGTTGGCGTCCGGCTTCGCCCATGCGCTGGCGCGAGGCAGGGTCGGACAACAGCGTGATCAGGCGCTGGGCCAACTCACCCGGGCGATCGAGATCGACGTTGAAGCCGGTTTCGCCGTCCACGTTGACTTCCCTGGCACCGTCATGGATCGAGGCGATCACGGGAAGACCCTGCCGCATGGCTTCGATGTAAACCAGGCCGAAGCCTTCGCCGCGGCTGGGCATGGCGAAAACGGCGGCATCGCGCCAGAGGGCTGCCAAGTCCGCGTCGGCCACGAAGCCGCGAATGTCGATCGAACCCGCGGCTGGAGAAGTGGCGGCTAGGTTGCGCAGAGCGGGCACACCAGAGCCACCGCCGGCGACAACCAGGCGGGCATCCGGCACTGCGGCGATCACGGTCGGCCAAGCTGCAATCAGAGCGTCATGACCCTTGTAGTTTTCGGCGGCGTCGATGCGGCCGACGATCAGCACGCTGGGCGGGTTGGTCACGCGATTGAGCGATGGAGCGGGTTCGTCGGTTTCGGTAGCGAGGGGGCAGATACAAGCTTGCGAAAGCGGGCCGTACAGTGCCTCGTGGCGCGACAGCGTATTCTGCGACACGACAATGGCGCGGCTCGCGCGGTGCAGGGCATGCAGAGCCGGCGCCTTCATGGCTTCCCAGGCTTCGGTGCCATGCATCCAGATCACGGACGGACGCTTGAGCCAGCGAGGATGCGCACGTGCCAATCCGGCGCTGTCGTACAGGCAAAGATCGGCTTGCATCGACGCGCGCTGAACGGCCGCCACGAAGCGGAGCTTTGAGCCGCCGGCCGCAATCTCGCCATCAGCTGCGTCGTGGTCGAGATAACGGATGATCGTGACCTCGTGGCCGGCGTCCCGCAGGATCTGCGCCGACACGCGCGAAACCTGCGCGATGCCGCCGCCCGGTGCGAGCGTTGCCGTGCCGAGAACGATCCGCGCCATCAGACTCGCCTGGCTGCGACGACGAAGAGCGTGTCGCTGTAACGCGCGAGCCCGAATGGTCGCAGGACGGGAGAAAGCACCGGCGCGCTGGCATAGAAGCGGCTGTCGTCGAGAACAAAGCCGCGCTGATGCAGGCCGCGCTCCACGTCGAAAAGGACGGGCACGGCGCGAACATGGCGGTAATAGGCGGGGCGGCCGGTGAGGCGAAACACGGCGCGTTCGGCCCGGCGATACAAGCTTTGACCGTTGGGCATGGAGAACAAGATCGTGCCACCGGGCGCGACCGCCGTTGCAAGCCAGTCGAAGGCGGACCACCAGTCATCGACATATTCCAGCACGCTCGAGCACAGGATGAGGTCGAAGGAGCGCCCTTGCAGGAGGGTTCGATCACCCATTGCCCCAAGTTGCAGTTCGACCTTGCCGGCAGTTGGGCGCAAACTTTCGGCAGCCAACGCCAGCATGGCCGGGCTGGCGTCGAAGGCAAGCACGTGGGTGGCCTGCTGTGCTGCCAGAGCCGCCATGATGCCGCTGCCGCAACCCGCATCGAGCACATGGCCGCCCGGTTTGTTGTAGCGATCAATAACGCTGCGCCAGACGGCTTCGCGCTCTCGGAAGGCCGGCGAATGGTTGTAGCGATCGGCGAAGCGGTGGGCGATTGCAGTGTGCCAGGCGACGGCGTTGCTCATTGGGGTGCTCGCGCGAGGGGTGGCGGCTGAGAGCCGATCAGCTCGCAAAGCATCGGAGTCGCGATACGGGCGACGGGGTAGACGAGCAGGATGGTCAGGGCGCTGGCGGCGACATCGCCAGCGATCAGCCCGTCCATGCGCGCGCCCATGTAAAGCCCGAGGAATACCGCCGGGAAATGCAGCCACTCGCCGTTACGGAGGGTCCAGAGCGTATATCGGCCGGTGGCGAAGAAGATCAGGCCAAGCGGGATCATCACCGCCGGCACGCCAAGCCAGCCGAGGTTCCAATAGGCTTCGGCGAAATAGCCCATCCAGGTCGAAGAGGTGTCGGAGCCGGTCAGCAATTCCGTGTAGGACTGCCCCATGTCGAAGATCGGCTTGTCCGGCCAAAGAAGGCGCGGGATCGCCACAAGGGGAACATAGCTCAGCGAGTCACCGGGCTGCCCGGCATCATACATCGCCATCGCCGGTGCAGCGGCATGGACATAGGCGATGCGGATCAAGGCGCCTTGAAACTCTTCCTGATCGTCCTGGGGACCATCGGCGAGGATGCCGCCCAGGATCTCCAGTCGCTCACCGAAGGATGCGCTGCGGATGGTGCCGTAGCGCGCGATGAGTTCCGCTCGTCCAGCTGCCGTTGTCGATTGTAGAATCGGGAAGACGGCGACCAGAACAAGAACGGCAATCACCGCGCGCTTAAGCGTGAAACGATGCTGCAGGATCGCCAGCACCAGCATCAGGATGGGCAGCAAAGCCTCGCCCTTGCTGAAGCGCAGGAAGCCGAAGAAGGCATCCAGTAGCACGAGGGCAGAGAGTGGAAGCAGCCAGTTTGCCCGGTGCCGCAAGGTCCAACTGACGAAAAGGAAGGTGGATACGGGCGCGAGCCAGACGAGTTGCGTGAGCACGCCCGGCAACACGGCATCTTCGCCGAACGCGCCCATCGCGTTGGGAAAGATCACGAGATATTTGGTGGCAAAGCCCGGCAAGCCGAACAGAAAGGCCGCGATCAGCATCAGCCGTTCATCGGTTTGTCGCGGCTCGACGAGGCGTTGCGGCCAAAGCTGTGCAGCGAGCACGACGGTGCCGAGGATCACCAGGCTGCACACTGCCGCGAGAAGGTTGAATCGGGCAAGTTCGGTTTCACTGGCGGCAAAGAAGTCGTGCAAGGCGTTGAGCGTGGTTTCGTTCATGAACCGGTGCGCGACCGAGCCGATGCCGAAATAAACGGCGGTGGACAAGCGCATCCAGAACAGGCCGGTCCAGAGCGCCAGCGGCTGGCGCTGAACCGCTTGCAAGGCGCCGGCGCACAGCACGCCAGCAAGCCACAGCGGGGCAATGAGGTTGGCGTGGAACGTGGCGCCGGCTTCATCGAGCAGGGTTGCAAGAAGCGTGAAGCCGACCAGCCCGGCAAGCGCCCACAGCTCCCAGGCCTGGACCTCGGATGCCGCGGAACGCAGAGGGAGAGCGGGTGCGGCAGTCATCGGGATCCATCGAGAGGTGATGTTGATCCTGCCGCAAGTACAGGAACAGATCAACCATCCTCCGCGCAACGACGATGAAGATGACGTGGACGAAAAGCCGCAAGGTCTCAGCAATCGTGGGCTTCGGAACGAAATCTATCCACGGGTGGTGAACTGCACGCATGCTTGCCGCACAGCAGCTGCAGGAAGATCCGACATGACCGAGATTTCGCCGAACCTTCTCCTTCCCTACATCATGCCTTCACAGGCGCAAAAGCATGTCACCCACAATGAAGCCATCCGAGCGCTGGATGCGCTGACGCAGATCGCCGTGCGTGACCGGGACCGTATGGCGCCGCCGGCCGATGTTCTCGATGGCGACCGTTACATCGTGCCGGTGGGCGCTGTGGAGGCATGGAGCAACAAGGACGGGCAGATCGCGGCTTGGCAGGACGGCGCCTGGGCCTTCTATACGCCCGGCGAGGGCTGGTTGGCTTGGGTGATCGATGAAGCGCGGCTTCTGGTGCGCAGGGGAAGCGAATGGCTCGATCTGCCCGGCAGCGGCAGCGGCGGTGGTGGGAACGGCGGCAGCGGCGACATTGCCGGTGTGATCAACCATCTGATCAGCGCTGCCGGCCTGATCTACCGCAACGATCCGAGCGGCGTGGCGGGCACGGGCGGCTACAAGTGGAGCACCTACTATCAGGCAGCGTCCTGGAACAACGGACCTGCCAGCGAACCGAGCTACATCGACGATGTTTGGGCATCCGGCATCAACATGGCCGGCGTCGGCTTGCGCGCCGACAAGGACCGGCAATATGCAGCCTGGCATCTGGAATCGAAGTTCTATTCCAACGCGCAGCAGGCGAGCCCCTGGACGGAAAACTTCCTTCATGTCGTCGACAAAAACGGTGGCGTGCGGCGCCCGATCGGCTGGGTGGGCGCGCATGACGGGTCCTACGGCAATGTCACGCTGGCGCAATCGCTGCTGCTTCTGCAGGGGCACAATCACCAGCCCAAGATCGACCTGAACTTCGAAACCAATGCTGCCATGGTCTATGACGGCCTCGTCACGAGCTACCTCGCCAATAATGTGCCGCCACACCGCCAGCGCAACGGCGCCAACAACGCGACGCTGCCGCTGCCTTACCTGGATGATGCCGACAATCTCGCGCTGGCGCGGCCGCTGACACAGGCGCTGACGCCCGGTTCGAAGAACGCATCCGGGCTCCGCTCGCGCACGCGGGGTTTCAACACGGATGCGTTTTATGCGGAAGCGCCCGGCGGACTGGCTGCAAGTTTCGCGCTGTCCTGCGGGGTGACACAGGCGGCGAGTGCAGCTTTCGCCGTGACCGCCAATGGCACGACAAGCGTCACAGTCGCCGCCGGCCTCGTGGATGAAGCGCAGATCGGGCGGACGATCACCGGGGCGAATGTTCCGGCCAACACGCGCATCACCGACGTGATCGACGCCACGACGTTCAAGGTGAGCAACGCGCTGCCGGCCGTCGTGACCTCGATCACCATGAGCGCGCGCACCAAGCGTTCCGTGGAATACAGCGTCGATAATGCTGGTGTGGTGACCTACGATTATTCCGGCAGCTTCATCTTCCGCGACAAGAATGCGTCTTATGGCTTCGGCTTGCACATCTATCAGGGCAATGTCGGTATCGGCGCAGGCGCGTCCTATCCGAGCGGGGCGAAGCTGGTGGTGGATGGTCCGGTACGGCTGAAGAGCTATGCCAAGGCCGCATTGCCTTCGGCGAGTGCTGCAGGAGCCGGTGCGATGATCTATGTCTCGGATGCGGCGGGCGGTCCGACGCTGGCCTGCTCGGACGGTGCAAGCTGGAAGGTACTCGCGGCGCTTGGCGCGACGGTTTCCTGACGCGCGGCCAACAGCGCGCGTGCCTTGTCGATCACGGTGCGCGCGCGATCATCGATGGAATAGCCTGAAGACAAAGCGCGGCTGCGGCCGGCTTGCGCGATGCGGTGGCGCGCTTCGTCATGGGCGAGGAAGAAGCGGACCTTTTCGGCAAGCTCTTCCGCGCTGCCGAACATGGCGCAGTCCCGATCTTCCGCAAAGTGGTCGGCGATTTCGTCGGAGCGCTCATGCAGCATGAAACCGCGGGACGCCGGGATGTGGAACGAGCGCGAGGTCAGCCGGTCGCCGCTCACAGCGTTGGCGTTGCCCTCGAACAGGATCGCGATGTTGACCTTGGCGGCGCCGATCGCCTTGGCATATTCCGCGCCGAAGATGGGCCGCCTTTGGATGTATGCGCAGAGGGATGGGCCGGCACGCTCCCACTGCGAACCCCAGATCTTGAGGTTGAGCGAGGGTAGCGCCGACATCAGGGCGACAAGCAGCTTTTCCTTTTTTGGCGACCACGTGCCGATAAAGGACGCATCGCAGCCATAAAGCGTGGCGTCGCTCCTATCCATCGCAGTCGGCTTGTGCGTTTCCGGATCAAAGCCATGCGGCAGGAAGGAAGCGTTGGTGATGCTAAAGCGCGCCTGAAGATCGGCAGGCCCGAACGTCTTGGTCGTGAAGATCCAGTCATAGCAGGGCAGAGCCTGCGCTGCCGTCTTGCCGTGATCCACGAAGCTCGTATCCGGCCAGAAATTGATCGCCACACCACCTTGCGCCTGCACGGCACGGATAGCCTGCGGCGACACCATGATGCCCTTGAATACGAAGAATAGGTGCGGACGAAACTGCGCCGCTTCGCGCAAGGCGGCGTCCGTGGCTTCGCGCAGGATCATCGGCCAAAGGAGGCGGCGCGCGGCTTTCATTGGCCGGCTTTGCCAGCCGGAGGCGGCGAACCATTCGTCGGCAAGCAGCGACACCGAATGGCCGGCGCGGCGGAAGGAGCGCACGAAGGCATAGGCATTGGAGCCCTGCCATGTCTCGGCGACGGCCAGGATGCGTAGGGGGTCTTCAGGGTGGTTCATGAGGCTGGAAGGCTTTGGTAGGCTGATGCTTTGACCGGACTGACATGATCCAGCGCGGCCAACACGCCTTCGACACTGTGGCGCATGCAGGTTTGATCGAAGACGGTGAGAGAGGCTTGCGCCATCGCGGCATGAAGCGCGGGATCATCGAGCAGGCGCTGCATGGCTGCGGCCAAGGCATCGACATCGCCGCATGGATAGGTGAGCGCGTTGAAGCTTGGCTGCGCGATATCGCTTTCGCCAATCAGCCCGACGCGATCGCTGACGATCAGGGGCAGACCGATCGCGCAGGCTTCCGAGCCGACGAGGGGATGCGGATCGTGCTCGGATGGGATGACGAGCGTGTCGGCAGCGCAGTAAGCAGCGGGCAGCCGGTCGAGATTGACGAACCCGGCGAAACTTGTCGGCACTTTCGCCTCGGCTGCCATTTGCGAGAGGCTCGCTCGCTCGCTGCCGTCGCCGCAGAACAGGAGATGGACGGGCCGGTCTGTTTTGATGCGGACGGATGCGGCAAGGAGGTTTGCGGCCCGTTTCCGCTTGCTGAGCTTGCCCACGAAGAGAAACACGAAGGCGTCGTCCGCGATGCCGAAACGCCGGCGTGTCGCCACTCGCAGAGCCGCGCGATTGGCCTGCGCATGGCGGTAGATGGTTTCGTCGATGGGGAAAGGGCTGCGGAAGCGCTTGGCGGCCGGGACGCCCATCTTGTCCCAAAAAGTCTCGTTCTGGTCACCCACCGCCAGCACGGCCGAGACCTGGCTCATCAGCAAACGCAAGAAGGCGCTACGGAAGAGCGCGCGCGTGCCCTTCGAGCGCGGCACGGCAT
>NZ_DAMBUH010000047.1:24662-25002 GCF_032053605.1 Tianweitania sp. | reverse complement strand
CCCGCCGCCAGTCTGCCCGCCGGCATTCCGCTCGCCAGCGACCTGCCCGCTGGCAGTGGCCGGTTGCCGCTGCATGCGCGGCGCATCGGCCGCCTGCTTGCGCTCGGGATAGCCCATGCCGCGCGGCTCGTTGGGCGAGAAATAATCGAGCGACGACAGGATGCCGCGCAGCACCTTGACCTCGCCGGAGGTGAAGCCCGGCCGCGTCAGCACGGCGCGCAGCTTGTCGATCATCTTGTCCTTCTTGGCCACCGGCCGGAAATAGCCGCGTGCATTCAACGCGGTTTCCAGATGGGTGAGATAGCCGTTCAGCTCCTCTTTCGGCGCCGGCACGGTCTCC
>NZ_DAMBUH010000047.1:23722-24590 GCF_032053605.1 Tianweitania sp. | reverse complement strand
GAAAGGTCACGATCGCATCCGCGCGGCCGACTTCTTCATTCGACAGGCCGAAGCGCTCGCGCCCGAATAGGATGCCAGTCGCCTGATCGGCTTCCACCCGGCCCCGCAACTCGCGCGTGGCTTCCACCGGCCCGAACACCGGCTTGAACCCGTCGCGCTGCCGCGCCGTGGTGGCCAGCACGAAGGACAGGTCGGCAACCGCCTCTTCCAGCGTGTCGAACACCCGCGCGCCATCTATCAGATGATCGGCCTTGGCGGCGGTCGCTCTCGCTGCCTCGTTCGGCCAGCCATCGCGCGGCGCGACCAGCCGCAACTCGGACAGGCCAAAATTGGCCATCGCCCGCGCCACCATGCCGATATTCTCGCCCATCTGCGGCTCAACCAGAATGATCGCCGGTCCGCTATTCAGCTGCTTGCTCATGGAAAAACTGGATGTCTCGTTTGAAAACGCCCCGTCCCCTCGCATGAATCGCGCGAGGAGTGAAAGTCACGTTTGAAGGTGGCGGTTCTTTGCCTTCCGCAAACCCGATGGTATAGGACCGGCATTCCTTCCTGCAACACACACGGGCCAAGCGCCCGTGCAGTACACGAGGCATTCAATGACGAAGATCAAGGTGGCGAATCCGGTTGTCGAGCTCGACGGCGACGAGATGACCCGGATCATCTGGCAGCTTATCAAGGACAAGCTGATCCACCCCTATCTCGACATTCCGCTCGATTACTACGATCTCAGCGTCGAGAACCGCGACGCCACCAACGATCAGGTCACGATCGATTCCGCCAACGCAATCGCCAAGCACGGCGTCGGCGTCAAATGCGCCACCATCACGCCGGACGAGCAGCGCGTCGAAGAGTTCAAGCTCAAGAA
>NZ_DAMBUH010000047.1:23024-23712 GCF_032053605.1 Tianweitania sp. | reverse complement strand
AGAAGATGTGGAAGTCGCCCAACGGCACGATCCGCAACATCCTGGGCGGCGTGATCTTCCGCGAGCCGATCATCATGAAGAACGTGCCCCGCCTCGTTCCGGGCTGGACGCAGCCGATCATCGTCGGCCGCCACGCTTTCGGCGATCAGTACCGCGCCACCGATTTCAAGTTCCCCGGCAAGGGCAAGCTGACGATCAAGTTCGTCGGCGAAGACGGCGAGACCATCGAGCACGAAGTGTTCCAGGCGCCGGGTTCGGGCGTCGCGATGGCGATGTACAACCTTGACGATTCGATCCGCGAATTTGCCCGCGCTTCGCTGAACTACGGCCTCCTGCGCGGTTACCCCGTGTATCTGTCCACCAAGAACACGATCCTCAAGGCCTATGACGGCCGCTTCAAGGACATCTTCCAGGAAGTCTACGAGACCGAGTTCCTGGATCAGTTCAAGGAAAAGAAGATCACCTACGAGCACCGC
The DNA here is from genome assembly GCF_032053605.1 of Tianweitania sp. Taxonomy (NCBI): domain Bacteria; kingdom Pseudomonadati; phylum Pseudomonadota; class Alphaproteobacteria; order Hyphomicrobiales; family Phyllobacteriaceae; genus Tianweitania; species Tianweitania sp. The sequence goes on along the minus strand of NZ_DAMBUH010000047.1, from coordinate 23,236 downwards.
CTGATCGACGACATGGTCGCCTCGGCGCTCAAGTGGTCGGGCGGCTATGTCTGGGCCTGTAAGAACTACGACGGCGACGTCCAGTCCGACACGGTTGCGCAGGGCTTCGGCTCGCTCGGCCTGATGACCTCGGTTCTGATGACACCGGATGGCAAGACGGTGGAAGCCGAAGCCGCCCACGGCACGGTGACCCGTCACTACCGTCAGCACCA
>NZ_DAMBUH010000047.1:0-23014 GCF_032053605.1 Tianweitania sp. | reverse complement strand
GAAGGGTCAGGAGACCTCCACCAACTCCATCGCCTCGATCTTCGCCTGGACCCGTGGCCTCGCTCACCGCGCAAAGCTCGACGACAATGCCGAACTCGCCAAGTTCGCCGACACGCTTGAGAAGGTTTGCGTGCAGACCGTCGAGAGCGGTCACATGACGAAGGACCTGTCCCTGCTGATCGGTCCGGACCAGCCTTGGTTGTCGACCACCGGCTTCCTCGACAAGATCGACGAGAATCTCCAGAAGGCGATGGGCGCTTAAGCCCCTCCATCTTCACTTCTTGAAAAGGCGCGGTTCCCACCGCGCCTTTTCGGCATTTTGGGCTGCATTTCCGGAATTTTTGTTGCCATTTCCGGAAGAAACGGGCTCGATCTTCCGGAAATCTGGCGCTTTTAGAGGGAAAAACCGGATGACCGCAGCCATCAAATTCTACACCAATCCCATGTCCCGCGGCCGCATCATCCGCTGGATGCTCGAAGAAGTCGGGCAGCCCTACGACACCGAGATCCTCGGCTATGGTGTTGATATGAAAGGCGAATATCGCAGCGTGAACCCGATGGGCAAGGTGCCAACGATCGTCCATAACGGCCAGATCGTCACCGAATGCGCCGCCATCTGCGCCTATCTCGCCGACGCCTTCCCCCAAGCCGATCTGGCACCTGAAATCAGCCAACGCGCCGATTACTACCGCTGGCTTTTCTTCGCCGCCGGCCCCCTCGAAGCCGCCGTCACCAACCGAGCGCTCAGCGTGCAAGTGCCTGATGATAAACGAGGAATGGTCGGCTACGGCTCGTTGGAAGACGTCATCAACACGCTCGAAACAGCCATTTCCGGCAAGCAATACATAGCCGGAAACCGCTTCACCGCCGCCGACGTCTATGTCGGCTCCCACATCGCCTGGGGCCTCGGCTTCAACTCCATCGAACCCCGTCCCGCCTTCGTCAGCTACGTCGAGAGCTTGAAAAACCGCCCCGCCTACAAGAAGGCCGCCGAACTGGACGATGCGCTGATCAAAGCTGCTCAGGAGGCAAAGAGCAGCTAAGCAATTGTTGTCGTTGCCTGTTATACGGCAACCGTTTCTTCAGTCCGCTCAAGTTTGATGACCTTCGGATCAAACACCGTCCGGAACAGCTCGGACTGGCCGACATAGATCAGCGTGCGATCGGCCATTCTTTCCAGAAAGGCAGTCAACGCATCGCACGCGTCGTCATCCAGATCCTCAAAAACATCGTCGAAGATGATAAAGCGCGGACGCAGGATCAGAAGGCTCGCAAAAGCGAGACGGGTCTGATCCTCGCGATCCAGCACTTGGCTCCAGGCCGAAGATGTATCCAGCGCGTTCTGCAAGCGACCAAGCCCCACCTCCTGCAAGGCATCAAGCAAACCGTCTCGCCCGAAGTCTGCCGGTGCATGTGGATAGCAGAGCAGTTCAGCAAGCGTCCCCGCCGGGAGTTGCCCTGCCCGCGCCACGAACCGCAAATCGCGGCTTTCAGGATAAACGACTTCGCCGCGACCCCAAGGCCAGTCACCGGACAAGGCATGAAAGAAAATGCGCTGTTCCTGTCCGGAGGACGACGCGATCATCAGGCGCTCACCCAACGCAATATCAAGGCTGTCTGTCTCCAGCCGCAAGGATGCTGAATAGGCAGCCTGAGGATCGACAGTGGCCCTGAAGCCGTTGATGGAAAACGTTGATTTTGCTCCGACCCGGTAGGCGATGCACGCCTTCGACGATGCGGAGATGTCCATTTCATTCAGCGCCTGCCGGAAGGTGCTCACGCGCATCAGCGTCGCCCGCCAGTTCGAAATCATGCCGAAGTTCGTGACGTACCATTGCAACGCTGCATTGACCTGGCTGAACGCGCCGGCGGCCATCATCAGGCCGCCAAAGGACAAGGCACCCGAAAAATAGGCCGGTGCGGCGACAACAAGCGGTACGATTTGCGCGAGCCAACCGAAACCTGAGGAAACCCAGGTCAGCCGCGTCTGCGCCCATGCAAGTTCGCGAAACACACGCAGCAGCGAAACGATCCGTTCGCCGATCCGGCGCCGCTCGCGCTCCTGTCCGTCAGCAATCGAGATGACGGCAAGGCTTTCGCTTGTTCGCATCAAGATCGCGCGCAGATCGGCTTCCCGCGCAGACCGCGACTCGTTCAGTCCGACCAACCGGCGCCCCACTACACTGGTGAGAACGGACGCTGTGCCGGCATAAACGACGGCAGCCCAGACCATATAGCCGGGAATGGCAATCCGGTACCCGCCAAGGGGAAGAACAAGATCACCGGATGTGTTCCACAAGACGCCGACGAAGCTGACCAAGAGGATCGTTGCCTGAACCATGCCGATCGAAAGCGATGTGCTCATATCGGACAGATTGCGCGCATCCTCATGCAGGCGCTGATCAGGATTGACGCCGAATGGACTTGAGGACGCGAGGCGGATAGCCCGTTTGCGCCGCAACCACTGATCGACAAGATCATTTGTCAGCCCTTCGCGCAAACTGAGCGCCATCATCTGGTTGAGCCAGGATTGACCGACATTGAGCACCAGAAGAACCGCGACAATGGCGAAGAAGACCTGCAGCTGCTTTACGAAATCCGGCAGGCTGCGCCGTTCCAGCGCATTGTAGAAGGGGACGTTCCAGCGGTTAAGTTCAAGCTGCGCGAAGACGGTGAGCAGGATGACGCTCAGCAAGGCACCCGTCAGCAGGAGGATGCGCGTACGCGCTGCCGAGTGCCAGAAGGCACGAAGCATGAGCCGCATCTGGTCACGCAGGGACAAAACGGCGGTGCCAGCTACAACAAAAGCAGCAGCGTCAACATTTGCAGGCGCCATCAGGACCCCAGAACCACTAAGCAGATATCTGGCTCGCACAGTGCAAGGCCATTCGTCCAGCAGATTGCATCGATCGAACGGCTTGCCGCGTCATAACGTGGCTGTGAGCGGGCCAGGGGCTGAAACGGAGCGAAGTCGACCCATATGGGAGGCTCCACTTGAAAGGAGATCGCACCATGAAGTCTATGTCCCTCGTTCTTGCCGCAGCCGCGCTTGCAAGCCTGTCCAACGTGGCTTCGGCTCAAACCAGCACCTGGGTCGAGGTCGACGACAAGACCATGGTTGCACCGTTCAATGTCGACGCTGATCGCCTTGAAGACATGGACGTTCATAACGCGGCTGGCCAGAAGATTGGCGAGATCGAGGACGTCATCGGCGCCGATCGCGCGACGGCCACAGCCTTGGTTGTCGATTTCGATGATCAGGCCGGATATGGCGACAGGGACGACATCATCGTGCCGATCGAGCGCTTCTCTCTCGACGGAGTGAAGCTCGTTCTGAAGGACGACGCTGCCACGGTTGCAGCTTACGAGGTCTACAAGGACTGACGAAAACCGCACGTGGCGGAATGAAAAAGGCCGGCTTGGATAGCCGGCCTTTTTGTTAAGCTGCGAGGGCTGACTTGACCGCCGCTATGGCTGCATCGGCCTGGCTTCCATCCGGTCCGCCAGCTTGCGCCATATCCGGCCGTCCGCCGCCGCCCTGCCCGCCCAGAGCCGCCGAAGCCACCCGTACGAGATCAACCGCGCTGATGCGGCTCGTCATATCCTGCGTGACACCAACAACCGCGCTGGCTTTGCCGTCTTCGGCCACGCCGATGAAGACGACGACGCCTGAACCGACCTGCTGCTTTGCTTCGTCGGCAAGCGGCTTCAAATCCTTCGGCGACACACCTGTGACTGTCCGACCAACAAAGGACAGGCCGGCAACCTGCTCGGCTTCACTGCTGCCACCTGCGCCTCCGCCACCGAGTGCCAGCTTGCGGCGGGCATCGTTGAGTTCGCGCTCCAGCTTACGGCGCTCCTCGACCAGGGCTTCGACGCGGGCAACCGCATCAGCCGGCGCGACCTTCAGGGTCGCGGCGACGGCCTTCAAGCGACGATCCTGCTCATCAAGATGACGCCGAGCCGCCTCGCCTGTCACGGCCTCGATACGGCGGACGCCCGAAGCGACCGCGCCTTCATTCACGAGGCGAACCAGACCAATATCGCCAGTCGCCGAAACGTGGGTGCCACCGCAAAGCTCGGTCGAATAGGACTTGCCGGCCTTGTCGCCCTCGATCGCCGTGCCCATCGACACGACACGGACTTCATCACCGTACTTCTCGCCAAAGAGAGCCATTGCGCCCTCGGCAATGGCATCATCAACGGCCATCAAGCGCGTCGTGACCGGACTGTTCTGGACCACGATGGCATTGGCCATCCGCTCCACTTCCTCCAACTCGGCATCCGAGATGCCTTTCGGATGCGAGAAGTCGAACCGCAGCCGTTCGGGCGCAACAAGCGAACCCTTTTGAGCGACATGTGTGCCAAGCACTTCACGCAAGGCTTCGTGGACGAGATGAGTCGCGGAATGGTTGGCCCGCAACTTGGCGCGGCGGGCATGATCCACTTTCATCTCGACAGGAGCACCGACCTTCAGGTTGCCCGACACAACTTTCGCTTGATGAACGAAAACCCCATCGGCCTTCTTCTGGGTGTCGCTGATCTCCAGCTGGAAACCTTCGCCGGATAGCGTACCCGTATCACCCATCTGGCCGCCGGACTCGCCATAGAAGGGCGTCTGATTGGTGACGACAGAAACAGTGTCTCCAACCGCAGCATGCTCAACCTCGTCGCCGTCCTTGACCAGCGCCGTTATAACACCCTCGGACTGTTCGGTGTCATAGCCCAGGAACTCAGTGCCGCCGACCCGGTCGCGCACTGCAAACCAAACGGTTTCGGTCGCTGCCTCGCCGGAACCTGCCCAGTTGGCGCGAGCCTCGGCTTTCTGACGTTCCATGGCCGTATTGAAGCTGGCGAGATCGACAGTAATGCCGCGCTGGCGCAGGGCATCCTGCGTTAGATCGAGCGGGAAGCCGTACGTGTCGTAAAGCTTGAACGCGGTTTCGCCATTGAGGCTGTCGCCTTCCTGCAAGGAAGACGTTGCATCCGACAGCAAGGTGAGCCCGCGCGCCAACGTGGTACGGAAGCGGGTTTCTTCGAGCTTCAGCGTTTCCGTAATCAGCGGCTGGCCGCGAACGAGCTCGGGATAGGCCTGACCCATCTCGCGCACCAAGGCCGGGACTAGGCGCCACAGCAACGGATCGCGTGCGCCGAGCAGCTGCGCGTGGCGCATGGCGCGGCGCATGATGCGACGCAGCACATAACCGCGCCCCTCGTTGGACGGCAAAACGCCATCGGCAATCAGGAAGCTGGATGCCCGCAGGTGGTCGGCGATGACCCGATGGCTCGCGCGGTTCTTGCCCTCCGCCTTAACGCCCGTCGCTTCTTCCGAGGCGCGGATCAGCGCCTGGAACAGGTCAATGTCGTAATTATCGTGCTTGCCCTGAAGCACGGCTGCGATGCGCTCAAGCCCCATGCCGGTATCGATGGATGGGCGCGGCAAAGGCACGCGCTCTTCCTTCGTCAGTTGCTCGAACTGCATGAAAACGAGATTCCAGATCTCGATGAAACGGTCGCCATCCTCATCAGGGCTGCCGGGAGGGCCACCGGCGATTTCCGGACCGTGGTCATAGAAGATCTCGGAGCAAGGGCCGCACGGACCCGTATCGCCCATCGCCCAGAAATTGTCTGATGTCGCGATGCGGATGATGCGGTCTTCCGGCAGACCGGCAATCTTGCGCCAGAACGTCGCCGCTTCGTCATCGGTGTGATAAACCGTGACGACCAGCTTGTCCTTGGCGAGGCCAAATTCCTTGGTGATCAGGTTCCAGGCAAGTTCGATCGCCTGTTCCTTGAAATAGTCACCGAACGAGAAGTTGCCGAGCATCTCGAAGAAGGTGTGATGCCGTGCGGTATAACCGACATTGTCGAGATCGTTGTGCTTGCCGCCAGCGCGCACGCATTTCTGCGAGGTTGCGGCGCGGCTATATGGACGCTGTTCCAGGCCTGTAAAGACGTTCTTGAACTGAACCATGCCGGCATTGGTGAACATCAATGTCGGATCGTTGCGTGGCACCAGCGGGCTCGACGCAACAGGCTGATGCCCATTTGCCTGGAAATAATCGAGAAAAGCCGATCGGATCTCGTTGACGCCACTCATGCTCAGGCCTTCGTGAAGAGGTGCCGCAGGGCGGCCAAGGAACCGGCCTTTTAGCGTCAAGCGACGGCAGGTGTCCAGAACGACGCCGCACCATACCCAGGCAGGCTTTGCACATCGCAACCGGCCTTGATGCAGCGCCGCCGACCGGTCAAAGAAAAGGCGCCGGATCGCTCCGGCGCCTTCAAATCAGGCTTCCGCAGCCCGATCACCATCATCATCGCCGTCGAGCCCGCCTGGGCCGCCGTTCTCCAGGAACTTCTCGGCGATCAGGCCTGCGTTCTGGCGCAGCGTCTTCTCGATCTCGTTCATGACGTCCGGATGATCGCGCAAGAAGATCTTGGCATTTTCACGCCCCTGTCCCAGCCGCTGCGAATTGTAGGAGAACCAGGCACCCGACTTCTCGACAACACCAGCCTTCACGCCGAGATCAACCAACTCGCCGGTCTTGGAAACGCCTTCGCCATACATGATGTCGAATTCAACCTGCTTGAAGGGCGGAGCAAGCTTGTTCTTGACCACCTTAACGCGGGTCTGATTGCCCACGACTTCATCGCGGTCCTTGACCGAACCAATGCGGCGAATATCCAGACGCACCGACGCATAGAACTTGAGTGCATTGCCGCCGGTGGTGGTTTCCGGCGACCCGAACATCACACCGATCTTCATACGGATCTGGTTGATGAAGATGACCATCGTGTTCGAGCGCGAGATCGAAGCCGTCAGCTTGCGCAGAGCCTGGCTCATCAGGCGCGCCTGCAAGCCGGGCAACGAATCGCCCATCTCGCCTTCGATTTCAGCACGCGGCGTCAGCGCCGCCACCGAGTCGACCACCAGCACGTCGATGGCACCCGAGCGCACCAGCGTGTCACAGATCTCCAAGGCCTGCTCACCCGTATCGGGCTGCGAGATCAGAAGGTTCTCAAGATCGACGCCGAGCTTGCGGGCATAGACCGGATCCAGAGCATGCTCGGCATCCACGAAGGCGCAGACGCCACCCTTCTTCTGGGCTTCGGCTACGGTATGCAGCGCCATCGTGGTCTTGCCCGAGCTTTCCGGGCCATAAATCTCGACGATACGACCCTTCGGCAAGCCACCGACGCCTAGCGCAATATCGAGGCTGAGCGAGCCGGTTGAAACCGTTTCGATCTCCACCACCTGCTCGTTCTTGCCGAGCCGCATGATCGAGCCTTTGCCGAATGCGCGCTCGATTTGCGAGAGCGCCGCATCCAGAGCTTTTGTTTTGTCCACCGAGCTTTCCTCAACTAGCCGCAACGAGTTCTGCGCCATGATACAACACCCCTTGGTCGTGAATCTTGGTCGAAAATGAGGTTCGACCGGCTTTTTTGGACTAGTTCGTACGTACTTCTTTTGTTCTCATATTGCAAGAGCCTTTAAGTCACTGCTTGCAAATGGAATTTGTTCAATTGTATCTGGTTTGTTCCAGCTTGCCAAATGCTTGTGTATAAAGGATGGTTGGCGGTGCCCGTCCCACAGCGATCCAACCCTCGGGACGCCCAAGCGGATCTACGCAGAAGGAGCGATTCTGTGGCAAGCCGTTTATGAAAAAGCCGCGCAGATCACTCTGCACGGCTCTTAAGTTGCCGGGGGCCTTTCGGCTCACAAATTAGAAGTCCTCAGGTGATCGGCGTCAGGTAGATTTCCACGCGCCGGTTCTGTGCACGGCCGGACTCGTTGGCATTGGATGCGATCGGCTGCGTTTCACCATAGCCGTTGACTGCGAAGCGACGGGGGTCAACGCCCTGTGCACCCAGGTAATCCGCGACCGAGCTCGCACGACGCTGAGACAAGGCATAGTTGTGGCTGTCGCTGCCAGTGGAGTCCGTATGACCGTTCACATCGACGATGGTCTGGTTGTACTTCTTCAGCACAAGTCCGACCGCGTTCAGCGTGCCGTAGAAGCCCGGCATGACCGAATCCTGATCGGTGGCGAAGGTGATGTTGGACGGCATGTTCAGCACGATGCGGTCGCCCTGGCGGCTGACCGATACGCCCGAACCCTGCAACTGAGCACGCAGCTCGGCTTCCTGCCGATCCATGTAAACGCCAACGGCACCACCGGCCAAGGCACCCACGCCTGCGCCGATCAGAGCATTGCGGCGATCATTGCCGCCGGCCAACATGCCGCCCAGTGCACCGATGCCAGCACCAAGTGCCGCACCCCCGGCGGTGTTCGAAATCTTTTGCTCACCCGTGTAAGGATCCGTGGTGCATGCGCCGAGAAGCAACGCTCCGGCGACGGTGGTGGCTACGATCAAGCGCAAGGCAATCCCCTTTCCCTCACAAACACCAAAGCGACCGGCTTTGGTTGGCCGGTCGCTCATAGCACAAAATAAGGCAAAAGGTGGATCGAGCCTGCCGGTCTACTCTTCCGGCGCGCCTGGCTTGGTCGGATTTGTCATTGAAACAGGATCGCTGGCCGGGAAAGTGTCTTCGAGGCTGTCCTCGAGCTTGCCGTCCTTCTTGTCTCGCGCTTTATCCGCCTGCTCTTTCTGGAGCGATTTCACCGCCGGCGATTCGGCGGCAGGGCTCTTGTTGGTGTCTTCGGCGACCATGGCTAAACCTCCAGCTTTGATCGTCTTCAAAACGCGGGAGACCGAGGCTTGTTCCGGGATGATCGTTCATCCTCGTGTTGGACGTTCATCATCCTCCTCGTGGAACGCCATGAACGCTGTCTTGTACTCAGTAGAAGCTGCCGGCGGGCTAAATGCGCGGGTCTGAGTTGGCGAAGAGTTGCGCCTTGATGAAACAAGCGCTCGCGCTTTTTGTAGAAGAAGCTTGGCCAAAAGGCTGACGTTCAACGATCCGTCTCGCGGCTTTAGCTTTACATGATAAGCCTGAGACGACGCATCGCGTTCTGCCAAGCCGGTGTTGTTTCGAGAGTTCCTCACCACGCACTCAATACAACCTGAAATTGCAGAGTGCTGTAAAGCTCGGCAGCTTACTTTTCCGTTTCAGAAACGTACCGGAATTGAATCAACCGGTATCATCGGTCCATGCAGCTGGACGTGTTCCCGCCATTAAACCTTGCCGTTACCGCCTTCCAGAACGTCTTTGACCGTTGATGCGAGCTGCTTCAGCGAGAAAGGCTTTGGCAGAAAGCCGAACTGAGCGTCGGCCGGCAGATTTTTGGCGAAAGCATCTTCTGCATAACCGGATACGAAAATGAATTTGATATCGGGCTGGCGCTGGCGCAACTCGCCGAGCAAGGTCGGTCCGTCCATTTCCGGCATCACCACATCCGACACGACAATGTCGATCTTGCCGTCCAGCTCCTCGAAGATTTCCAGCGCTTCGACACCCGACGAGGCTTCATGAACGGTGTAGCCACGCGAGGTCAGAACGCGCACGCCACCCATGCGTACGGCATCTTCGTCTTCCACCAGAAGCACGGTCGCCGATCCCGATAAGTCCTGTGAAGCCGACGCGGCAGGCGTCGGGACCGCCGGCGTTTCCACGGCTTCGGCCGGCCGCGTCTCGCTGGCGGCAGACACTTCAACGATGTGGCGTGGCAGGAAGATCCGGAACGTGGCGCCACTGCCGACTTCCGAGTCGCAGAAGATATAACCGCCGGTTTGCTTGATGATGCCGTACACCATCGACAGGCCGAGCCCGGTGCCCTCGCCCACGCCCTTCGTCGTGAAGAACGGCTCGAAGATCTTCTTCATGACCTCCGGCGCGATGCCGCTGCCGCTGTCTTGCACCTCGACCACGACGTAGTCGGCTTCGGGAAGTTCGCGATAGCCGTAGCGGCTGCTTTCCTCGGTGGCGACATTGAGCGTGCGCACCGTCAAACCGCCCCCCCCGGGCATGGCATCGCGCGCATTGACCACGAGGTTGACGATGACCTGTTCGAACTGGCCGATATCCGCCCGTACCGGCCACAAATCACGACCGTGATCGATCTGGAGCTTGATCTTGTTGCCGACGAGACGCGCCAGCAGCATGCGCAGATCGGCCAGCACGTCGGTGAGGTTCAGCACCTGCGGCCTCAGCGTCTGCTTGCGCGAGAAAGCCAGAAGCTGGCGCACGAGCGAGGCCGCGCGATTGGCATTCTGCTTGATGTTCATGATGTCCGGGAAGGAAGGATCGGACGGACGGTGGTTGGTTAGAAGCAGATCGGACGCCATGATGATGGCGGTCAGAACGTTGTTGAAGTCATGCGCGATGCCGCCCGCAAGCTGACCGACGGCCTGCATCTTCTGGCTCTGCGCCATCTGATTTTCGAGGGCCTTCTGCTCGGTCGTTTCCACGACATAAACGATTGCCGCTTCTTCAGCGCCTTCGCTGTCGCTCAGATCGGCCACGGCGTTGACGTAAACACGCATGTGCCGCTCTTCATTGTTGGGCAGCACGGTGTCGATCGGTGCAATATCGGCCTGCCGCTGGCGGGCTTTTTCCAATGCCGCATGGAAGGCCGGGCGGTCGCGATCGTGGATCACGGAGTCCAGCCGAACGCGGCGGTCGATCGCGTCGCGGTCCACCACCGTCGAGAACAGCGACAGGAACGGTGCGTTGGTGCGCAGGATGCGGCCCTGCGCGTCTACGCCGGCAATGGCCATCGGCGTCGAATTGAAGAAGCGAGTGAAGCGGACTTCGGAAGCACGCAGGTCGGCAGACGAATCTTCGCCTTCCGTGCGGTTGAGGACGATAGTGCGCGAGGCGGCCGGCACACCGTCGCGGGTCGCCGACACACGGTGCATGAAGCGAACGGGCAGCGCTTCGCCGGATGTGGTGGCGAGATCGAGATCGATCACCGCGTTGCGCGTCGTGCCGGGATCGGCTTTGACCGAGCGGATCAGCGCCATGCCGTCGCCGGCCACGATCTCGCGCAGCGTGACGGAGCCTGGCGTGAAGTTGGCGAGGTCGACGCCCAACCACTCCGCCAGGGTCGCGTTGATATAAGTGACGCGGCCATCCGGGTCGGCGGCAAAGAAGCCGGCTGGGGCATGGTCGAGGTGGTCGATGGCTTTTTGCAGATCGAGGAAGAAGCGCTCCTGCTCGGCGCGTTCTTCCGAAATGTCGGCGATCTGCCAGGCATTGACGGGCTGGCGTTCACCGGGCATGCGGAAGGGCCGTGCAACCACGCGATACCAATGCGCGCCGGCTTCCGCACCCGGCTGAATCGCCTGAGGAAGCCGGAATTCACCGTCGCTACCGCGCCCTTTCCGCAAACCGGACGCGAGCCGGTAGATCGTTTCCGATGCTTCAGGCAGGTCCGACAGCATGCCCTCGACCGTCTTGATGTCGGCAGCCGAGGTTGTGCCAGTCATATCGGCATAGGAGCGGTTGGCGTAAAGGACGCGGTTCTTGGCATCGGTAACCAGCAGGCCCTGCCCCATCGTGTCGACGAAAGCCTTGGACAGATCATCGGTGCTGGAACGCGGCGCGATCTGAACGAAGCCGATCGCCGTGGCGAAAAGATAGCCGACGCCGATCATCGCCAGCATGCCGAGCATGCCGAGCATGAACGGATCGCCGAGACGATCGCGGAAGATCGTGAAGATGAAGGCGGCGACCACCAGAACGCCGATGAAGATCAGCAGCCGCGTTACGGTTCCCGGCCGCGTGTTTTGATCCACGATCGGCGCGGTCGAAACCGTTTCCTTCTGATCTTTGGCCATGCGTTTTCGCCCGATTCCCTGCTTGGCCGTTTGAATCACATTCCAGGCGCAGCGGAAAGGTCCGCCCCATCTTGTAAAGGCAGGGGCTCCGCCTAGCTTGCTGGAAAGGATTGTGCGTGGTTACTGTGCCACAGGTCACAGAACAAGAATGCAAGGAGGCTGACTTTGCTCGCCTGGTTTGAGTCGATTGTCGGCCCGGAATATGCGCCTGCCGCCATGTGGACGATCATCGCCATTGTCGCGCTGATCGTCTTGTTGATCGTGCTGCGCCTGTTGCGCGGCCTGTCTTCCGGCACCTTCGTGATGGGCGGCCGCAACCGCAAGGCTCGGCTGGCTGTGATGGACGCCACCGCCGTGGACGCCAATCGTCGTCTGGTTCTGGTACGTCGCGACGAGGTAGAGCACCTCATCCTGATCGGCGGTCCGACGGATGTGGTCGTCGAGCAGAATATCCGGCCCTACGCGCCAACGCGCGCCCATGGCGAGCCGGACGCTTTCGCCCCGGTAGCCCATCAAGCTGCGCCGGTTACCCGGTCCACGCGCGACGTTCACGATCTGCCCGTCGCTCCACCACCAGCCCCTGCACCGCGTGCGGTTGAACGGCCTGCGCCTGCCCCTCAACAACGTGCGGCAGCTCCTGCTGTGCAGCCGCAACCCGCTCCGCGTCAGCAAGTGCCGCAGCAAGCCTATCCGGAGCCTGCACCTACTGTAGCGCAGCCTGCACCGGAAGCGCCTTACACGCCACCTGTCTCACCGGCAGTGGAACGACCGGTTGCACCTCCGATAGCTCCGTCGGTGCAGCGCGATTTTGCAGCACCACCAGTGTCCGTCCGGTCTGAGCCAACCTTGGACGTTGCGCCCCGTACACCTGCGCCTGTTGCTACCCAGCGGCGCGATGACGATGACAGCGCGCTGGAAGACGAGATGAATCGACTGCTAAGCGGCTTCGACACCGAACCAAAGCGGTGAAACAGAAAAGGCGCTTCCCTCGGAAGCGCCTTTTTGATGTTTTTGGAGACGAGGTGCCTTAGTCGTCCCGATAGACCTTTTCGCGGCGCTCATGGCGTTCCTGGGCTTCGATCGACAAAGTCGCGATCGGCCGCGCATCGAGGCGCTTCAAAGAAATCGGCTCACCTGTTTCCTCACAGAAGCCATAGGTGCCTTCGTCCAAACGGAAGAGCGCCGCATCGATCTTGGAGATCAGCTTGCGCTGACGGTCACGCGCGCGCAGCTCGATCGAACGATCGGTTTCCGAAGAAGCACGATCGGCAAAATCGGGGTGGTTGGCATTCTCTCGCTGGAGAATTTCCAGCGTCTCGCGCGCTTCACGAAGAATGTCGTTCTTCCAAGCCACGAGCTTGGCGCGGAAGTACGAGCGCTGCCGATCATTCATAAACGGCTCGTCTTCGGAGGGTACATATTCGTCAATCACGAGCGCGTTCATAAGACTCACCCCACAACATTGAACCCGGCGCCTATATATTTCGGGAGAATACCCCGCACAAGCGGCTTGTGGCAGCGACACGCAAAAGTTAATCTTTGCTATAAGCGCAAGAGGATCAATGACTTACCGGAGCGCTCCTTGCGTCCGAAAGGAAGCTGTGCCTGTTTCAGCAGCAAACTGACTGTCATCAGAACAAGAAATGATGGACACAAAGAAGCTGTATAGCGGCCAGTATATGCAGGCTTTCTCAAGCAAGTCCTACGACTAAAGGGGTAGATCATCGCTAGCCGGCTTTATCTTCTGCGTCACGCCAAGGCCCGTTTTGCCTCTCCCGGCATGCGCGACTTTGATCGTCCGCTTGAACCAATTGGACAGGACGATGCGTCCGCGGTCGGCCGCGACATGGCCGAGCGGAACTGGATGCCCGACCTGGTGCTTTGCTCAACGGCAACGCGTGCCCAGCAGACATGGGACGGCTGCAGTGCAGAGCTTTCATCTGTACCGCCGACAAGGCTGATCGAGGATCTGTATAGCGCCGACGCCTCCGGCTACGTTCAGATCATCCAGGCATCGGGTGCGGGACAATCGCTGATGCTGGTCGGGCACAATCCGATGATTGAGGATGTGACGCTGGCGCTCGCGTCGCATGACGATCCCCATGCCGAGCAACTTCGCCGGTCAGGCTTTCCTACTGCTGGCCTTGCCGTGATCGACTTCGAGGATGACATCGCGAACATCCAGCCTGGAACAGGCCGCCTCATCGAAATCCTCAAGCCCGAAGGCCGCTAGCATTTAAAAGGAAGCCGGACTCTCTATATGCGGCTCGGACTTTCACGGAGCCGGGCGTGGCATCTTCAATCACCAGTCTGACCGATGAAGCGCGGATTGCGCTCGACACACTGACTGGCCGCGCCAGCAATCTCGTCAATCCAACGCTGCGGATCGGTGTGACTGGCCTGTCGCGTGCGGGCAAGACCGTGTTCATTTCCGCGCTGGTGCACAATCTCCTGCATGGCGGCCGTCTGCCGCTGTTTGAGGCGCAAAAGTCCGGCCGCATTGCGCGCGCCTTTCTGGAAGAACAGCCCGACGACGCGGTTCCGCGCTTCCAGTATGAAGATCACATCCGCGCGCTGATCTACGATCGGATTTGGCCGGACTCGACCCGGGCGATTTCCGAGCTTCGTCTGACCGTCGAATACGAGTCGGCATCAGGCTGGAACCGCATGTTCTCGCGCGGTCGTTTGTCGATCGACATCGTGGATTATCCGGGAGAATGGCTGCTCGATTTGCCGCTTTTGGGCAAGACCTACGCGGAATTCTCCCGAGATGTGTTCGAACTTGCCGCTTTTCCCGTCCGTGCCGGGCTATCTCAGGAGTGGCGCGCACGCGCGGCGACCGTCGATCCGAATGCCGATGCCGACGAGATGACGGCACGCTCGCTTGCCGAGAGCTTCACCGCCTATTTGAAGGCGGGCAAGGATGACAGCCGGGCTTTGTCCACGCTGCCGCCGGGGCGCTTTCTCATGCCGGGCGATCTCGAGGGCTCGCCGGCTCTGACCTTCGCACCTCTGCCCAATCTCAACGATGTAAGGCCGAGATCAGGCTCGCTGCATGCGATGATGGCGAGACGCTATGAGGCTTACAAGTCGCATGTGGTGAAGCCGTTCTTCCGCGAGCATGTCACGCGGCTGGATCGCCAGATCGTGTTGGTTGATGCCATGCAGGCCATGAACGCCGGTAGTGAGGCGGTTGCCGATCTGGAACGGGCGCTGACCGAGATCCTGAACTGCTTTCGCCAGGGACGCGGCAATCTGCTGACCGACCTGTTTTCGCGCCGCATCGACCGTATCTTGATCGCTGCGACAAAGGCCGATCACATTCATCATGAAAGCCATGACCGGCTTCAGGCGATCGTTCGGCGTATTTCTGACCGGGCTATTGCGCGCGCTGATTTCTCCGGTGCAGCAGTCGATGTCGTTGCCATGGCCGCCGTGCGCGCGACCCGTGAAGGCACGGTCGGCGATGGGTCGGACGCATTGCCGGTCATCATGGGAACACCACTGGCCGGTGAAACGATCGACGGCGAGCGGTTCGATGGAAAAACGGAAACAGCCATATTTCCCGGTGACTTGCCGGCGAAACCGGATTCGATCTTTCAAGACGCTGATTCGAATTCTCATCCGATCCGCTTCGTGCGTTTCCGCCCTCCAAGGCTTGAGCGCAACACGGCCGGCATGACGCTGTCCCTGCCCCATATCCGTCTCGACCGCGCCTTGCAGTTCCTGCTGGGGGATCAACTCGCATGACCGAAACGCCGCGCCGCCCCGCTTCGTTTCCCATCACCGCCGAGCCTGAAGCGCCCTTGCATGTGGATGCAGCGCCGCGTCGTCCGCGCGCGATCGTTGACACGTCTGCGGTGCGCGCTGCGGAACGCGACATCTTCGACGAACCAGACGTTGTAACCGCACCGCCTCCACCGGCCACAGCAAGGCGGCGCCGCTCGCCTTTGGCGGCGATCTTCCTGTCCGCGTTCGGCGCCTTCGTGTCGCTGGCTGTCGGGCTTTGGGCCGAGAGCATCATCCGCGATCTGTTTGCCCGCACCGAATGGCTGGGCTGGCTTGCCGCTGCTCTGGCAGGCATCGCCGCTTTGGCGTTGCTGGCGATCCTCTTGCGAGAAGTCATTGCCCTGCGGCGGCTTAAATCCATGGAAGTGTTCCGCAGCCGGGGTACAGCCGTGATCGCCAACAATGACACCAAGGGCGCACGGGCTCTGGTGCAGGATCTCAGCTCGTTCCTGTCGGCGAAGCCCGAAACCGCAGCCGGACGGCGCATGCTGAACGATCTGCGCGATGATGTGATCGATGGCGCCGACCTGATGCGCCTGGCCGAAACCGAACTTCTCACGCCGCTCGATCAGCGTGCGCAGATCATGATTCTCGATGCCGCCAAGCGCGTGTCGCTGGTCACGGCCGTGAGCCCACGCGCGCTGGTGGATCTGGCCTACGTGATCTTCGAAGCAGGACGTTTGATCCGGCGCATTGCCGACCTTTATGGCGGCAGGCCGGGTACGCTCGGTTTTATCCGCATTGCACGCGACGTGCTGGCCCATTTGGCGGTTACCGGTACGGTCGCGTTTGGTGACAGTCTGGTGCATCAGTTGGTTGGTCAGGGACTTGCGGCACGCCTTTCTGCAAGGCTTGGGGAAGGCGTCGTCAACGGCATGATGACGGCTCGCATCGGGCTTGCGGCCATGGAAACGGCGCGTCCGCTTCCCTTTAACGCCGTGCGCCGGCCCGGTATCGGCGACTTCTTGGCTGCGCTCTCCGCCTTTGCCCGCGCGCGTCGAAGTGAAGGCGACAGTGCCCCTGCGTGACTCGATCAAAGCGCCGAGTCGACACGAGCGCTACGAAGCATTAACCATTCGAAGGCATGGTCAAATTCAGTTTTCCAGCCCTCGTGTCCCGTCTGGTAGCCCTTTGATGAAACGCACTGTACTTTCTGCTGCGGCTGCTGTTGCCGTGCTCGCTTCCACGTTCGCTTCGCCTGTTTTCGCAGCCGATCAGGACAAGCAATTCTTCGAAGGCGTACAGGGCGAGTGGTCCGGCGCGGGCGAAGTCGTAGCCGGCAAGTACAAGGGCACGAAGTTCAACTGCAACTTCACAGGCTCCAGCCACGCCCAGAAGGTCGGCATGGCGCTCGATGGCAGCTGCCGCGTCGGCATGTTCACGCAGGTGATGTCGGCCCGCTTCGAAAAGAACGGAAAGACCTATTTCGGCACCTTCCTCGATGGCGCTGAAGGCAAGGGCCTCAACGTGACGTCCGGCAATGTCACCGGCGACAAGGCGGTCTTCGGTCTGCACCGCGCCCAGCTTCGCGGCGCGATGCTCGCCCGCCTGGCTGATCCGGAAACGATGAACGTCACCATTTCCGTTCGCGTGAACGAAGAGATGGTGCCAGTGATCGGCATGAGCCTGAAGCGCATCGACATGACCGCCGTCGGCGCCATCGCCAAGAACTAAGCGCCAGCGTCTGTTCGCTGGGCGTTACCGCGCCCAGCTCTCACCTGAAGCGGCGACCGTGATGCCGCTTTTGTCCAAGCCAGCGGCAACGTCCGCAGCCGATCCCTCGGCTATCGACAGGTCCGGCGCAATTTCAGCGAGAGGCACCATTACGAAGGCCCGCTCGCTCATGCGCGGATGCGGCACCTGCAAGCCGGGCTCCTTCACGCTGCGGTCGTCGAACCACAAAACATCCATGTCGATGACGCGCGGACCCCACCGCTCCGCCCGTACGCGCTTTAGCTGGCTTTCGGTGGCCAGGCACAAGTCCAAAAGAGCGCGCGGTTCGAGCGTCGTGCAAAGCTCTGCCACGGCATTCAAGAAGTCCGGCTGGTCGAGCTTTCCCCAAGGTGGCGTGCGATAAAGCGATG
This sequence comes from Tianweitania sp., assembly GCF_032053605.1. Lineage (NCBI taxonomy): Bacteria > Pseudomonadati > Pseudomonadota > Alphaproteobacteria > Hyphomicrobiales > Phyllobacteriaceae > Tianweitania > Tianweitania sp. The sequence goes on along the minus strand of NZ_DAMBUH010000047.1, from coordinate 5,399 downwards.
ACACGGCGACAACGCTGACCTCGGCGCTTTCATCCAGCCGATGCAGAGCGTCACGCATGGCAGCCTGCGGATCGCCGAGATTGCCCCCCAGCCCGATAAAGGCACGATGCACGGCGATCAGCCTTGCGGCCAGGCGATTGTTGCCTCGACATAATCCAGCACACCGGGAACCGGCGCATTGGGCTTGCGAACGGTGATCTCGACCTTGGCGATCTGCGGAAAGCGCGCGCAAAGCTTTTGCGCCACTTCCAGCGCAAGCGCTTCGATCAGGAACCGCCGCGCGCCGGTGATGATCTCCTCGATCACCGTGAAGGCGACACCGTAGTCGACCGTGCCCTGGATTTCATCCGCCGCCACGGCATCCGCCGCATCCACGGTCATGACAGCATCGACATAAAAGCGCTGACCCAGCCGCTCTTCTTCCTCCATCACCCCATGGCGGGCAAAGAAGGCGCAGTTCTTCATTCGGATCACGTACATGGAACGTCGCTCTTAAAGTCGGGGTTCGGCTTGAAGCATAGCATCCACAACGGCAAGGGCATCCCTGTTCATTGCGACATCATGCACGCGAAAAAGGACGGCGCCCGCCATTCGTAGAATAACGCTTGTAGCAGCCGTTGCCGCGTCGCGCTCTGCGGGCTCGCGGCCGGTGATCGTGCCGAGAAAGCGCTTGCGCGAGGTGCCGACCAGTAGCGGGAAGCCGAGCGCCTTCAACTCGGCCGCCCGCCGCATCAGCGATAAGTTCATCGCCAGCGTTTCCTTGCCGAAGCCGAAGCCGGGATCGAGCACGATCTGCTCGTTCGTTACGCCAGCTTCATGGGCAATTCTTAGCGAGCGCTGAAGGAAGCCAATGTGATCCCCGATCACATCCGGCAAGATTTGGCGGCCGCCGCGATTGGTATGCATGATGACCAAGCCAGCGCCGCTCTGCGCGGCGACTGCAGCTAGGTCAGACTCCCGCTGCAAGCCCCAGACATCATTGACGATATGCGCGCCGGCATCCACCGCAGCTTGCGCCGTTTCCGCGCGATAAGTGTCGATGGAAAGAAGGACATCGAACCGCTCAGCGATGGCCTTGATGGCGGGAACAACTCGGCTGCGCTCTTCCTCCGGTGTTACCGGGGCTGATCCAGGCCGCGTCGACTCGCCGCCCACATCGATGATCGAAGCACCCTCTTCCACAAGCCGTTCGGCTTGGCGAAGAATGGCATCAAGGCTCGTATATTGACCGCCATCGGAGAAACTGTCCGGAGTGACGTTCAACACGCCCATGAGCTGCGCCTGTGACCCCAGTTCGAGGCTGCGGCCATGGGCAAGGCGCCAAAGGCGGGTCTGGTTGGTTGTCACGCTCATTTACTCGCTATGCGGCGGCTGCGGTTTGTTTGCAATGTCGGGAGATGGTTCGGCGCGCCACCTTTCATCCTCATTCGCTGTTAAGGTGAGCATGGGCATGGTTGAGGCCCAACGGAGCTTTGCCATGAAACGGCTGTCCCAACGTCTTGTTCTGACGGCATTGATCGCCGCCACCGTCGTTTTGCCGGCGCATGCGGCGTCCGTCGTGAAAACCTACAGCTACTTCAACATCGGCGGCCGGACCCTCGAAGAGCTGGAAGGCGAGCTCAACAAGCGCGGGCCGCAGATGAAGAACACCGGACGCCGCCACCCCGGCGCGACGCAGATGGAGTTTACCTCACGCGTTGGCTACGCCGAACAAGGCGGCAAATGCACGGTTGCGAAGGCGACTGTCACCGTGAAAGCCAAGGTCATCCTGCCACGGTGGCGCGCACCGCGCCGTGCCGATCAGGATACGCGGCTCATCTGGAACACGCTTTCGGCCGACATTAAGCGGCATGAGGAAAGCCATGTCGGCATCGCCAAGAACCATGCGCGTGAGCTGGAAGATGCTCTGCGTGGACTTGGCCGCTTCCCAACCTGTCAGGCCGCGCAAAGCCGGGTGAAGCAGGTAACGGATAGAATTTTGGCCAAACACGACCGCGAGCAAACCCGGTTCGACCGGATCGAAGGCATCAACTTTGAAAGCCGGATCCTGCGCCTGCTGAAATATCGCATGGAGCGCATGTAGCGCCGGTCTCTAGCGCTGCCAGGAACCAACAGGCTGCGCTCAGCCCTGTCGTTCAGGCACATGGATGATCAGGCCTTCGAGTTCGGCCCTGACCTTGATCTGGCACGACAAGCGAGAGTTTGGCCGGACATCATAAGCGAAGTCGAGCATGTCCTCTTCCATCGCCTCGGGCTCGCCAACCAGCGCGGTGAACGCCTCGTCGACATAAACGTGGCAGGTCGCGCAAGCGCAGGCGCCGCCGCACTCCGCCTCGATGCCCGGCACGTTGTTGCGCAGTGCGGCTTCCATGACCGTCGTGCCATCAGCGACCTGAAGATCGAAACGCGTGCCGTCAAAGGCGACCATCGTGAGTGCAGTCATGGTAGAAATCCCGGGGATTGAGGCCAAGGCGGAGATAAGTCCTGCCTAATCCAAGTCAACGTATTTATGGCCGCACCCTTGCCCCTGGTGGCGTTCAGGAAGCGAGTTCATCAATAAAGGCGAGCGCCTCATCGATCAGGCGGAGCAGGTGCGCGATCTTTTCGCGTGAGGTCGGATCGTGTTCGACTTCGGCCGCACAGCGGGCGATCGCCGCAGCGCCGATCCCCGCCGCTGAGCCTCGAAGGCCATGAGCCAGCTGCTTGCGGTCATCCTCGGAGGCACGTTCGATCCCCTCCGCAACCGTTCTTGCCTGCTGCCGAAATAACCCCAAGACCTCGCCTTGCAGCTCGCGATCGCCCATTGTCTGGCCTGCGAGATAATGCAGATCGATCGGGCGTTCACCGGACGCCGCACTGGAATCATTTGCCGCTAAAGGCTCGTGTTCGGCAGCAATGGCTGCTGCGCCTTCCACCATTTTCATGATGCTTTAATCTCTCCACCCCGTTCATCCACAGGCCGTCAGAAGGCCTTAGGTCCGCGCGTTAACGACAACTTGCCCGGAAACACTGAAAACTGCACGATTGGCTTGGCCGTCGTTAACCTTGTATTTAAACTTTTACACATTCCGCGCGTTGTCGGTTTTCATTGGCCGACTGTGCCAGTACGATACGAGCTTGGATACGAAGGACTCCTGTGGCCGTTTAATGGCGCAGGCCACTTCGAACAGCGTACGGGGTAGCGTCACATGGCTCTTAAAGTGAATTCCAGCCGCAAGCCTGATCCTGCCATCGATGACCAGGATGTCAGCCGGGAATTGGAAGAAGCACTGGCACTGGACCTGACCGGCGATCTCGACATGGACTCCTCCATGGAAGATCTCGAGCTGCAGATTTCCCAGGCCGCTGAAGAACTGGCCCGCGAAGGTCGCGGCGATCATCAGCCTGTTGCTGAGACCCCGGTGGTTGAACAGCCTGTTGCGATCGAGCAGCCCCGCTCCGATGCTTCCATGCAGTTCGACCCGATCGCCGGCGCCACTGAAGACGATACGCTCGATCTCGACGACGCCCTGCTTTATTCCGGCGCACACGCCGCTGCAGAACCTGTCGCTCCCCAGGCAGCCGCAGCAGCAGCCCCGGTTGCAGCAGCCCCCCTCGTTGAGCCACGCTCGGCACCGCAGCCGAAGCCTCAACCAGCGGCTAAGATCGAAGCTGCAAATGTCGAGCCAGCCGCAGCTCCCCTGTCGCGCACCGCTGACCCCGCACCTGCCCCGGCACCGGTCTTTGCTCCTGCCAACGACCGCTTCAAATCGGCCAGCAGTGCCGTCGAACGCGCAGCCGAGCGCCGCCCTTCCCGCGCTGGTTATTGGGGCGCCACCATCCTGTCCACCGCCTGGGTCGGCGGCGGGGCACTTCTCGCAAACGCGCTTTACGGTCCGCAGATCTGGCAGCCGGCGAGCTATCCGGAAATCCTGGCAAATCCATCCGTGATCGGCTTGGCCGCCGGCACCGTTCTGCCCGTGATGCTGTTCTGGGCTTTCGCGGTGATGACGCGTCGCGCTCAGGAAATGCGGATTGCCGCACAGTCGATCTCCGAAGTGGCTCGCCGTCTGGCTGAGCCGGAAACCATCGCGCAGGACCGCGTGATGATGGTGGGTCAAGCCATCCGTCGCGAAGTGTCCGCCATGGGCGAAGGCATCGAGCGCACGCTTGCCCGCGCCGTCGAACTGGAAACGCTGGTTCATACCGAGGTCAACGAACTAGAGCGCGCTTATTCCGAAAACGAGATGCGCATCCGCTCGCTGGTGGATGGTCTTGGCGCCGAGCGCGAAGCCGTGGTCAGCCATGCCGAGCGCGTGCGTGCCTCCATTTCAGGCGCGCATGAGCAGCTGAAGGAGGAGCTCGGCCAGGCCGGCGCCGTGATCAGCGGCAACATCCAAAACGCCTCGACCCGTTTGGCCGCCACGCTGAACGAGTCCGGCGACGCGCTTCTTGCAAACTTCAACGATCGCGGCGAGCAGGTGAAGTCGGCGATCGACAGCCGTCTGGACACCATCTCCGAACGCATCACGACCTCCGGCGAAGCCTTTGCGGGCCTGCTCGACACCCGCATCGCAACCTTGGGCGAGAAGACCGATGGCGCCAACCGCGCGCTGGCCGAAATGCTCGACGAGCGCACCGGCGGGATCGTCTCGTTGTTGGGCGGCGCGACGCGTGCGCTCAGCGAAGAATTCGAACTCAAGCTCGGCGGCATCGAGAAGACGCTGGCTGAACGCGGCCAGTCGCTGATCGGTGCGTTTGAAAGCCGCGCCGAAGCGCTGGATGGCAATGCGGAGCGGCTCAACACCGCGCTGGAAGCCCGCGCTCGCAGCATCAACGAGACGCTGATGGCGCGTACCCGCGACATCGCCGGCACGTTTGCGACCGGCAAGCAGGACCTCATCACCGTCATCGACGAAGGCAAGGCGCGCATCGGCTCCGAAATGGCCGACCTCGTTCTGTCCACCTCGTCCATGCTGGAAACGCGCGCCGCAGACTTCAGCGGCCGTCTGGCTGCAACGCGCGACGACCTTTCCGCCAACCTGGACGAGGATCTGCGCAAGCTGGAAGAAGCGCGCACCCGCATCGATCTGTCGCTGGGCGACGCCCGCGCAGCCATGTCTTCCGCTACCGACACCACGCGTTCGGCTATCGAAGACGCTCTGGCCGACTCCACTGCGCATCTGCAGGCTACGCTCGGTGACGCGTCGACCCGTCTGTCCGATCTGGTGCGCGAAGCCGCCACCACCGTGGAAACGCAGTTCCGCTCCGGCGAAGTCGCACTGGGCTCTTCGCTGGGCGGCGCGACCGACCGCGTGGAAGCCGCGATCGGCGATGCCACCACGCGCCTGGACGACCTGATCCGCAACGCAGCCGACGCCGTGGAAGCCCGCTTCCGTGCCGGCGAAACATCAATCGAC
>NZ_DAMBUH010000046.1:9960-26084 GCF_032053605.1 Tianweitania sp. | reverse complement strand
GGCCGGCGCGTCTACCGGCGCCGTGCTGGTCACGGTGATCGGCATCGGCGGCGGGATGGTGTCGCTGTCCGTCGGCGCCTTTTGGGGCGCAGCCCTTGCGTTCGGGCTTGTAGCACTTCTGGCGAAAGCGGCCGGCGGCGGTGTGAGCGCCCAGGGCACAGGCCAGATCATCCTCGCGGGCATTGCCGGCTCGCAGCTCTTCAACGCGCTGACATCCTTCATCATCACGCGCTCGGCCAATGCCGAACAAGCGCGCGGCATCATGTTCTGGCTGCTCGGCAATCTGAGCGGCGTGCGTTGGGATGATGTCTGGCTCGCCGTGCCCGTTGCGGTTGGCGGTGTCGCGGTCTGCATCTGGCACATGCGCGCGCTCGATGCTTTCGCCTTTGGCGCAGATTCCGCGGCCTCCCTCGGCATTCCCGTGCGGCGCGTGCAGGTGGTGCTGATCGCGATCACCGCGCTGATGACGGCGGTGATGGTGAGCCTTGTTGGTTCGATCGGCTTTGTCGGCCTCGTCATCCCGCATGCGGCGCGCTTCCTTGTCGGCGTGCGCCATGGACGCCTCCTTCCGGTCACCGCGCTCACCGGCGCCGTCTTCCTCGTCATCGCCGACATCGTGTCGCGCACCGCCATACCCGGTCAGGTTGTGCCCATCGGCGTCATCACCGCCCTGGTGGGCGCCCCGGGCTTTGCGCTCATCCTCATTCGCGGCAGGCGGATGCGATGATGTTGCGGGCAGAAAACCTTGGCTGGACGGTCCGCAGCACGGCGATTGTGCGTGACATCAGTCTGAGCGTGCGGGAAGGGGAGATGCTGGGCATTCTCGGGCCCAACGGCTCCGGCAAGTCGACGCTCATGAAGATGCTGGCTGGCATTCTCGCGCCGTCGTCCGGCACGGTGACGCTGAAGGGTCAGCCGATGGCCGCCATGCCGCGCCGTTCCATCGCCCAGATCCTGGCCTTCGTGGAACAGCATGCGGGCACGGCCGAGCGCATCACCGTGCAGGATGCGGTTGAACTCGGCCGCACGCCTTGGCTGTCGGCGATCGAGCCATGGTCGCCGCGCGATGACGCCATCGTTGGTCGTGCACTTGCCGACGTCGACATGGCAGCCATGACCAAGCGGCTCTGGCACACGCTATCGGGCGGCGAACAGCAGCGCGTGCATCTCGCCCGTGCGCTGGCGCAGCAGCCGACCATCCTGCTCCTCGACGAGCCTACCAACCACCTCGATATCGAGCATCAGCTGGCGATCCTCGGCCTCGTTCGCGCGCTGCCGATCACAACCGTGGTCGCTCTGCACGATCTCAACCAGGCGATGGGCTGCGACCGCGTCGCGGTGCTCGACGGCGGTCGTCTCGTGCAGATCGGCCCGCCCTCCGAGGTGCTGACGGCGCAGCTGATGCGCGATGTCTTCAACGTCCGCGCGAGCTTCCTTGTCGATCCCGACGACAACAGCCGCGTCATCCGCTTTCAGCCGCTGGGCACACCGGAAGCCAATCCAACGCTCATCAAGGAGGACCATTCATGATCCGCGCAGCACTTGCCGCAGCCCTGCTTTGCAGCCTGTCCAGTCTCGCTTTCGCCGATACGCATGAGGTGAAGATGCTGAACCGCGGCCCGAACGGCCCGATGGATTACGACCCTGCTTTTCTCGTGGTGAAGCCGGGCGACACCATCAAATTCCTGCCGACCGTGAAGGGCCACAATGCCGCGACGATCGACGGTTTCATTCCGGAGGGTGCAGAACCCTTCCTCAGCAAGATCAATCAGGAATTCGAAGTCACGCTCGACAAGGAAGGCACCTACGGCGTGAAGTGCTCGCCGCATTTCGACATGGGCATGGTGATGCTGATCCAGGTTGGCGCAGGCAGGGCCGATGCGGTCAAGCTGCCCGAAAAGCTGCCGCCGATCGCCAAAAAGCGCTTCGACAAGATCATCGATACGGTAAGCCAAGCCGGCCTCTGACATGACGCGCGTTGCACCACAGACCGCGAAAGCCATGTCCGAGCATTGGACGGCGCGCGCCCACCGCTTCGACGATGCCGCTTCCCATCTCAAGCACTTCGACGGCTGGCTGAACCTGTTCGGCCAAGCCTTGGGTGAAGAGCCGCGCGACGTGGTCGATCTCGGTACGGGCACCGGCGCCTGCGCGCTGCTTTGCGCCACGCTCGGCCACCGCGTTACGGCCGTCGACGGTGCATCCGGCATGCTGGACTATGCGCGTGCCCAGGCGAAGGAGCGCGGCCTGTCCATCCGCTTCATCGAAAACACCATGGACGACGCCGACCTGCCGACGGCCTGCGCCGACATCGTCACCATCCGCAACGTGCTGTGGACGCTGGAGCAGCCGGAAGAAGCCCTGCGCCTTGCCCACCGGCTGCTGCGACCCTCAGGCCGTCTTCTCGTGTCCGACGGCCTTTGGCGGTCCAGCCCCAATACAAGCGCGAACGAGTTCGGCGCCGAGCTGCCTTTCATTAACGGCCTCACCGAAGACGATGCTCGCGCCATGCTGGAGCGTGCAGGGTTCAGCGATGGTACCGCCTGGCAGCACCTCCTGCCGGATGATCTCTATGGCACGATGTATGCCCCCGGGTCGCAGCAGATGATCCGCTTCTTCGTACTGACCGCCCAGCGCGCCGCCTAGAACGACGATTGCCATTGGTTATCTGCGGCTCGCTCCCTACTTCACGGGCAGCCGCGGCGGATAATCGGAGGCCTTTTTTGCAAACGAACACCCGGTCCTTGAAGGATCATGTCGCAATCGTCACCGGCGCAAGCTCAGGCATTGGGCTCGCCGTTGCCGAAGCTCTGGCCGGTGCCGGCGCTGCACTCGTCGCCAACTTTCACTCACATGGCGATGCCGCCAACGAATTGGTCGAGCGTGTCACGGCGCAAGGCGGCCGCGCGATTGCGGTGCAGGCGGACGTGTCGGAGGAAAGCGAAGTGCTTCGCCTGTTCGATGCGGCGGCCGAGCATTTCGGCAGGGTCGACGTGCTGGTGTCCAATTCGGGCATCCAGAAGGATGCCCCTGTCGCCGACATGTCGCTGGACGATTGGAACGCCGTGATCGGCATCAACCTGACCGGGCAGTTCCTGTGCGCGCGAGAAGCCGTGCGCCGCTTCCGCGTCCAGCCGAGCGAAAAACGGCCGGCGCGCAGCGCTGGAACGATCATCGCCATGAGCTCCGTGCATGAGATCATCCCCTGGGCCGGGCACATCAACTACGCGTCTGCCAAGGGCGGGTTGCGCATGCTCGTGCAATCCCTGGCGCAGGAAGTCGCGGGCGATGGCATTCGCGTCAACGCGATCGCGCCGGGCGCCATCCGCACACCCATCAACAAGGAGGCCTGGGACAGCGAGGAAGCGCTGACCAAGCTGCTCCGGCTGATCCCCTACGGCCGCATCGGGGAGCCAGGGGATGTCGCGCGCGCCGCCGTCTGGCTGGCTTCCGACGAGGCCGATTACGTCACGGGCACGACCCTGTTCGTGGATGGCGGCATGTCGCTTTACCCCGAGTTCCGCGATAATGGCTGAACCGCGCCGCACCATCGGTGAACACGGTATCATCGGAAATCTCGAAACCGCCGCCTTGGTCGCCAGCGATGGTACGATCGACTACCTGTGCTGGCCGGCGCTCGACAGTCCGTTGATCTTCGCGGATCTGCTCGATGCAGGCAGCGGCGGTGCGTTTTCGATCACCCCCGACCTCGAAAACCCGCGTCATCTCCAGCTCTACATCCCAGACACCAACGTGCTGCTGACCAGTTGGACGGCGGAAAATGGCAGCGCGGAGATCGTTGATCTCATGCCGCATCCCAAGGCGAGCGGGCTGGCTGGCCCTGATGCGCGTTGCTTGATCCGTCGAGTCACGGCGACACGGGGAACCGTCACCTTCACCGTCACCTGCGCGCCGCGCTTCGATTACGCCCGCGAGGTTCCAGAGGTTCAGCGGGCGGATGGCGGCGTTTCCTTCAAGGGTCGCGATCTCTCCTTGAAGCTCTGCGCGTCCGTGCCGCTTGCCTGCGAGACTGGCGCGGCGACAACCCGCTTCACCCTTGAGGCCAAACAGAGTGCCTGGTTCATCCTTGGCGAAGAAGCGCTGGCTTGTCCCGACGACGAGGCTATCGCCAAGGAGATCGCCGCAACAACCGCCGCCTGGCGCAGCTGGCTGTCACAGGCCACGTACAAGGGGCGCTGGCGTGAACAGGTGCTACGCTCGGCGCTTGCGCTGAAGCTGCTGACGTCGGCGCGCCACGGATCGATCGCGGCAGCCGCCACCTTCTCCTTGCCGGAAGCGACGGGTGCGGGACGCAACTGGGATTATCGCGCGACCTGGATCCGCGACGCCTCGTTCACGGTCTATGCCTTCATGCGGCTGGGTTTCATCGAGGAGGCCGAGCACTTCCGCCTTTGGGCCGGGCAGCGTGTGATGGCTGCCGATGTCGATCATCCTATCCGCATCATGTATGCGCTGGACGGATCGGAGGCCGCCGACGAACAGGAGCTTGCGCACCTCAAAGGCTACGCCGAAAGCCGGCCGGTGCGGATCGGCAATGCCGCTCATGCCCAAAGCCAGCTCGATATTTTCGGCGAGCTGATGGACAGCGTTTATCTCTCCAACAAATACGGTCGGGCTATCTCTCATGAAGGCTGGCAGCACATCAGCGGCATCGTTGAATATGTGATGCAGCACTGGCAGGAAGCCGACGCCGGCATCTGGGAGATGCGCACGCAGCCGCGCCATTTCCTGCACTCGCGGCTGATGTGCTGGGTAGCGATGGATCGCGCGATCCGGCTGGCGAAGAAGCGCTCTTTGCCGGCACCGCTGGTTGTCTGGGCCGAATGCCGCGATGCGATCTCGGCCGATATCTGGGAAAACTTCCGCCATCCCGACAATGGCTATTTTGTTCAGGAACGCGGCGGCACCGAACTCGACGCCGCCTTGCTGATGATGCCGCTCGTCCGCTTCGTTTCGGCAACCGACCCGGTCTGGCTGAAAACGCTGGACGCGATCGGCGAGCAGCTTTGCGACGACGGGCTCATCTACCGCTACCGAAATGCCGACGGCCTCGAAGGCGGCGAGGGCGCCTTCACCACCTGCACCTTCTGGTACGCCGAATGCCTGGCGCGGGCAGGGCGCCTGGACGAAGCGCAGCTGGTGATCGCCAAGGGCCTGGCCTACGGCAACACGCTCGGCCTGTTTTCGGAGGAACTCGACAAGCGCGGCCTGCCGCTCGGCAACTTCCCGCAAGCCCTCACCCACCTCGCCTTCATCAGCGCCGCCTTCTTCACCGACCGCCTGCTCGATCCCGGCCATCAGCCGCTTTGGCAGCCGTGATGCGCAGCGTGATCAATCAGGAAATCGACAGGATCTCGAGTTCGCGCGGTCCAAGCAGCACCACGTCGCCGATCGCTTTGCCAAGCAGAACCGCGGCCACGGGCGACGCGTAGGAGATGGAGCCCTGCGCGGGGTTGGCCTCGTCTTCCCCGACGATCCGAAACGTCTGCGTGCGTCCGTCATCGCGCTCGAAGGTGACGGTGTGGCCGAAGGCAACGACATTGGTGGAAGCTGAGGTCGGGGTGAGTTGAGCCGTCCGCACCCGCTCGGCAAAGTAACGGGCATCACGGACCGGCACGGCAGACTGCCGCCGCCGTTCGTTGATGTCTTCGAGGAGGTTGGCGGCTTCCAGCGCCTGCTGCGCGCTCGCCAGGGCGGCCTGCAGCATTGCAAGTCCGGCTTCCGTGACGAGGTTCGCTCGATCAGAAATCGGCCGTGCCGGCAGAACGGTTTCCGAAGCGGCTTCCGCGCTGTCTTCCTTGGCGAAAGCCACACTCACTGGATCAAACCCCTACCGAATTAACCGATCATCGGCGAGCCCGTTAAGCAGCAAAGCCGGCAAGCTCATGGCGAGGGTGGTGCCATGGGCTTGCCGATCCTGTGACCCCTCAAGCCGCCTTCACGAACTTGTCGTTGAAGGTCTTTTCATAAGCGACATCGGCATTCTTCAGCTCAGGATCGAGGGTCTTCAGAACCTCCATCATCGAAGCATAGCCTTCCTGCGAAACAAGCCCATCCGGCGAGAACATTTCGCGCGAATTGCTGAAGGCCTGTTTGTAAAGGTCGCGATTGCCCAGCAGGTATTCCTCGGGAACGGTGTCGGCCACTTCATCCGGCGAGGCCGTTTGCAGCCACTTCTGCGCGGCCATCATGCCGTTCACCAGACGCTGCGTGGTGACCGGGTTTTCTTCAACGAAGGCGCCGGTGGTATAAAGCGTCGCCGCGGGGTTCGGACCGCCAAACAGGTCACGTGTGCCGGCTTCGGTGCGGGTATCGAGCAGGATCTCGATGTCGCCGTCATATTGCAGCTGCGCGATCACCGGATCGAGATGCGAAACCGCGTCGACCTGGCCCTGCTTGATGGCGGCAACCGCTCCGGCTCCACCACCAACGCCGATCATCGAAACGTCAGTATCCTGAAGTCCGTTTTTCAAAAGCGCATATTGCAGCATCAGGGACGTGGACGATCCCGGCGCCGTAACGCCGACCGTACGGCCCTTCAGGTCGGCGATCGTCTTGACCTCGCCGGCGAGATCCTTGCGCACCGCAATCACGATGCCGGGAAAGCGCCCGAGTGCGCAGATGCCGACGACATCCTGGCCTTTGTGCTGCATGCGGATCGTGTGTTCGTAGGCGCCCGTCACGACATCCACCGAGCCGCCCACCAGCGCCTGCAGCGACTTGGAGCCGCCCGCGAAGTCGTTGATGGAAACGTTGAGGCCCTGCTGCTCGAAGAAGCCCTTCTTTTCCGCGATCGTCAGCGGCAGATAATACAGCAGTGGCTTACCGCCGACGCCCAGCGTTACGTCAGTTCTTTCCGGCTTGCCTTCCTGCGCGAGAGCCGGCCAGGCGCCCGCTGCTGCACCCAGCGCCAGCGCGCCGCCGCCCATCAGAACCGTTCTGCGTTTCATTTCGCTTCCTCCCGTTATTTGTCGTTCTTATGAAGCGCGCCAAGCCAGGAGCCTGCGCTCGACCAGCGTCACCAAACCGTCCACCAACAGCACGAAAGCCATCAGAACGAACATGCCGGCAAAAACGCCGACCACGTCGAACACGCCTTCGGCTTGGTGGATAAGGTAGCCGAGCCCCGCCGCCGAGCCCAGATATTCGCCTACCACGGCGCCCACCACGGCAAAGCCGACGGAGGTGTGCAGGCTGGAAAATACCCAGGACAGAGCCGACGGCAGGTAGATGTGGCGCAAGAGTTGGCGTTCGCTCATGCCCAGCATACGGCCATTGTTGAGCACCGGCTGGCTGACTTCCTTCACGCCCTGATACACGTTGAAGAAGACAATAAAGAATACCAGCGTGACGCCGAGCGCGACCTTCGACCAGATGCCGAGCCCGAACCATAGCGCGAAGATCGGCGCGAGAACCACACGTGGCAGAGCGTTGGCGGCTTTGACGTAAGGATCGAACACCGCCGCAACCAGCGGCTTGCGGGCAAACCAGAAGCCGAACACCACGCCGCCCAGCGAACCGATCAGGAAGGCCAGCGCGGATTCTGCCAGGGTGATGCCGAGATGATACCAGATCGAGCCGCTGCTGAACCACGTCCAGATGCGCTGTGCCACGCCGACGGGGTTTGCAAAGAAGAAGGCGATCGTCTTGGGATTGCCGAACAGGGTTGTGGCGGAAGCCAGGTGCCACAAGGCCACGACGACGACGGCCACCAGGATCTGCAGGAGAACGAGCAGGCTGCGGTTCATGCGGCGGCTCCGGCCGTATTGTTATAGGCCGTCATGACCTGATCGCGCAGCGCGTCCCAGATGTCGCGATGGAGCCGAATGAATTCGGGATCGTGCCGGATCTCCGCGACGTTGCGGGGCCGCTCCAGCGTCACGGGAAAGTCGCCAATGATGTGCGAACGCGGTCCGGCCGACATGATCACGACGCGGTCAGACAGCGCGATCGCCTCGTCGAGATCATGCGTCACGAACATCACCGCCTTGCGGTCTTCCGACCACAGCTTCAAAAGGAGGTCGCCCATGATCTGGCGCGTTTGCGCATCGAGCGGACCGAAGGGTTCATCCATCAGGAGCAAGCGGGGATCGCGGATCAGCACTTGCGCCAGGCCCACGCGCTTGCGCTGGCCGCCCGACAGCATCTGCGGGTAACGATCGCCAAACGCGCCAAGACCGACGCGCTCAAGCCAATGCCGGGCCTTCGACAGAGCTTCGGCGCGAGCTGTGCCGGCGATCTCAAGCCCGATCGCAACATTGTCGATCACCGTCTTCCACGGCATCAGCGCGTCCTGCTGGAAGAGATATCCGGCCTGACGGTTGAGCCCGGTCAAGGGCGCGCCGAAGATGTCTACCGTCCCGCTGGCTGGCCGCAGCAAACCGGCCGTTGCGTTGAGCAGCGTGGACTTGCCGCATCCGGTGGGGCCGACAATGGAAACAAACTCGGTCTCACCAACAGCAAGATCGGTGGGCGCAACCGCCTCGTATCGACGCCGGTCAGCGAGGTCGAAGCTGATGGCGACGCCGTTCAAGCGCACGGCGGCGATGTCGTTTTTGGGCATTCCTCCACTCCTCCACAGCGCAGTATCAAGGCTTTAGAGGAAAGTGCAAGACAAGCAGGCGACCCGCCCACAGTTCAGTCGGATGTCATGGTCGGTCGGCGCGCTGTCCTGATCAACGCATGAAAAGCGCTCAAACCTAAGACACGGTCAGGCGCTCACGCCGCTGCGCCCACATCCTCAAGCACGTCCTTCAGCGCCGTGAGAAACAGGTCGGCGTGTTCGATTTTGAACGGCAGCGGCGGCCGGATCTTGAGGACATTTCCGGCCGGTCCAGACGCGCTGATGAGGACGCGCAGATCGCGCAAACCGTTGACGACCTTCAGCGCCAGCGCTCCATCCGGCTCGCGTGTTTCGCGATCCCTGACGAAGTCCAGCCCGAGAAACAGCCCGATACCCCGCACGTCGCCGATGGACGGCACAGTTTCCTGCAAAGCGCGCATGCCGGCCAGCAGGTGATTGCCCGTAGCGCGCGCATTCTCGATCAGCGACTCGTTCTCAATCACATCAAGCACGGCCGATGCGGCGGCGATCGACACGTGGTTGGCGCCGAACGTGTTGAAGTAGCGGATATCCGCGCCGAACTTCTGCTCGATCTCGTGCTTCATCACGGCCGCCGCAATCGGCATGCCGTTGCCCATCGGCTTGCCCATGACGACGATGTCGGGTGTGATACCATGGCGCATGAAGCCCCACATGCCGGTGCCCAGCCGGCCAAAGCCCGGCTGCACTTCGTCGGCGATGTAAAGCGCGCCCGCCTCGTGCAACACATCCAGCGTCTTCTTCAGGAAGCCGGCCGGCTCGGAGAAGATGCCGTCGGTGGAAAAGATCCCATCGGCAATAAAAGCGGCCGGCTTGATGCCATGACGGCGCATGAAGGCCATAGCATTGGCGACATTCTCCGCCATCACATCGCCGACATCGCGCCCGTCGCCACGGTAATTGTCGGGTGCCGGCACGGTCAGAACATGCTGGCCAAGCGGCATGTTGGGCCCGAGCGCCGGCGAGATTTCGGCCGCTGATGCCGTCACGCCATGATAGGCGTTTTCGGTGATGATGATGCCGGTGCCGCCGGTGTAGTAGCGCGCAAGCCGCAGCGCCAGATCGACCGCTTCGGAACCGGTGCAGGTATACATCACCCGGTTGAGCTCGGCCGGGAACGTCGCCAGCAGCCGCTCCGAATAATCCAGGATCTGCTCGCCGAGATAGCGCGTATGCGTGTTCAGCACTGCCGCCTGCCGCGCAATCGCCTCCACCACGTGGGGATGGCAGTGCCCGACGGAGGGGACATTGTTGTAGGCGTCGAGATAGGCATTGTCGTCGGCGTCATAAAGCCAGACGTCGTCGCCACGCACCACATGCACCGGCGTTTCATAGAACAGGCGATAGGACGAGCCGAGCAGAGCCTGCCGGCGCTCGATCAGCGAGCGCTCGCGTTCCGGCAGCTCGGCCAACTTGCCGCCATCGAAGCCGTTGATCATCGCAGGAGCAGGGCGGGCGGAAACCAGGCGCGTCATTGCGGCGTCCCTTCGGCATGGGCCTGACGAAGCCTAGCGATGGCCTCGTCACGCGGAATGGCATCGAGGCGGGCAAGCTGCGCCCAAACATCCAGGCTTCGGATCGTCAGCCGCTCGGCCTGATCGGGAAACAACTGCGCGCGGCTTTGCGGAATAACGAGCCGCATCACCAACCGCATCACCACGGCCGTATGCAGAAGCGCGATCTCCTCCTCCGACAAGCGGCTCACTGTGCGATAGCCACGCAGAAAATCGCACATGGCTTCAACCGGATCGTCTGCCACGCCGATCTGGTAGGCGGCGCCCACCGCAACATCGAACAGGACCGGCGCATGCACCATGTCGCCGAAGTCGATGATGCCCGCGATCTCGTCGGGATGGTCGGCATCCACCAGGATGTTTTCCATATTGAAGTCGTTGTGGATGCTTTCCGCCGGCAGACCCGCCACCACTGGCACGATCTCGGCATCGAAGCGATCAAACGCCTGCTCAAGCCGCGCTCGATGCTCGGCATCGGGAAAGGCCGGGATCAGTTGACGCAGATCGGCGGCATGCGTCATGTCCCAGGTGATCCGGTGCGAGACCGCCGGATGGTGGAAGCTTTTCAGCGCCTTCTGCATCCGGCCAAGCAGAGCACCAATGCGGTGACGTTGCAGGGCGGAATGCGGCGCGGTGCGCTGCGCCACCCCCGGCACGAAACTCACCATCCGCACGCCACGCGATCCGCCGTCGTCGGCCACAATCCGCGCATCCGGCTGGCCATTTCGGGTGCGGATGATGCGCTGCAGCGGGATGCCCGGATCTTCAGCTTCCACATGCAGCAGCGCCAGGCTGTGCATGTTGGTGACATCCGGGTCTTCCGCGGGGTTGAGGATTTTCAGAAGCATCGCCGTGCCGTCAGACAAGGTTAGGCGATAGTTGCTGTCCTTTTCGCCCCACAGCCACTCGGCCTTGCCTTCGAGACCGTAAAGCTCGCGTGCGATCTGCTCGGCTTGCTCAGGCGGAACGGCCGTGGCGCCGGTGTTCAACTCGGCGCCCAGCCCGCTCGCGCTAGTTTTCATCTGTGCAAGCATCACAGTCCGTCAGGCGCGATCTGCGGCCACCCTGTCGAGGGCGCGGCCGAGCGCATCGAACATCTCGTCGATCTGTTCGGCGGTGATGATCAGCGGCGGGCAGAAACACACGGCTTCCATCACCGCGCGGCAGATCACGCCTTCTTCCTGCAAGGCGGCAGCGACGGCAGCAGCCGCATCGCCGGGCTTGCCGTCGGCAAAAGGCTTGATTTCCAGCGCGCCGAGCAGCCCCACACCCCTAGAGGAATGAGCAACCGGATGCTGCGCGAGCTCGCTCAGCCTGCCAAGGAACTTCTCCTCGAGCGCCGCCGCATTGCCGACGAGATCGCGCTCCTGGATGATCTTAAGGTTCTCCAGCCCAACGGCGGTGGCAACCGGATGGCCCGATGCCGTGAAGCCATGGCCGAACACGCCGATCCGCGCGGATTCATCGGCAATCGGCTGGTAGAAGGCGTCGTTCATCAGGATCGCCGACAGCGGCAGATAGGACGATGAGATCTGCTTCGACAGCACGAGAACGTCGGGCTTGATGTCGTAGGTCTGGCAGGCAAACATATTGCCGGTGCGACCGAAGCCGCAAATGACCTCGTCCACGACCAGCAGAATGTCGTGCTTGCGCAGGATCTCCTGCACGCCTTCCCAATAGCCAGCCGGCGGCACGAGCACGCCGCCCGCACCCATCACCGGCTCGCCCCAGAAGGCCGCGATCGTGTCCGGGCCCTCGCGCTGGATCAGGTCTTCGAGATCCCCGAGCATGCGCTCGGTGAAGTCCGCCTCGCTTTCACCGTCCTTGCCGAAATGGACATAAGACGGGCACGACGTATGCACCATCCGGTCGAGCGGCAGGTCGAAGCTCTGGTGATTGCGCGGCAGGCCGGTGATCGAACCGGCAGCGATCGTCACGCCATGATAGCCGTAGATGCGGCCGATGATCTTCTTCTTGTCCGGCTTGCCCAGCGCGTTCGAGCGATACCACACCATCTTGGCCGCAAGATCGTTGGCTTCTGAGCCCGACGAGGTGAAATGCACCTTCGACATCGGCACGGGTGCCATGCTGATCAGCATTTCCGACAGTTCGATCGAAGGCCCATGCGTCTTGTAGGCGAAGGTGTGGTAATAAGGCAGCTTGTCCATCTGCGCCTTCGCGACCTCGGACAAACGCTTCTCGCCGAAGCCGACGGCAACCGACCACAGGCCGGCAAGACCCTCGATATAGCGCTTGCCGTTATTATCGGTGACATAGATGCCGTCGCCGGACTCGATCACCAACCCGCCGCTCTTCTCGTATGTGCGAAGATTGACGTTGGGATGCATCTGGTAGGCGATGTCGCGGGCTTCGATCGAGTTCGGCGCAATGGTCATGAACAGGCTCCAGTGGCTGGGACGGGCTGAGGTCGAGCGCTGATAGAAGCTCTACGAAACCCTACCGGCTTAAGCAAAGGCTACGGCGGACAAGCCGATGGTCCACGCGGTGCGTCCTGACATCTAGGGATCAGCGCCGCGCGTTTGCGCTCACCCCACCTCGCTCAGGCGCAAGGCTGCCGCACGTCGATGCCCTTCCATGCCCTCCGTCGCACTCTGGCGAACAGCCGGCGGTGCCACGGCCGCAACGGCGCGTGCGTCCAGCGTCTGATGCGTGCAGATTTTCACATAAGAACCCACCCACAGACCGCCGGTGTAGCGGCCGGCGGCCATGGTGGGCAGCGTGTGGTTGGTGCCGCAGCATTTGTCGGAATAAACCACCGAAGACAGAGGCCCGATAAACAAGGAGCCATAATTGCGCAGCTTCTTTGCGGTTGCCGCGGAATCGGCGGTGTGAACCTGCAGATGCTCGGCGGCAATGAAGTCGGAATAAGCGATCATGGATGCTTCATCGTCGCAAACAACGACCTCGCCAAAGTCGCGCCAAGCAACGCCGGCGACATCGGCGGTGGAGAGCGTTTCCAGCTGGCGCTCCACCTCGCGCACCGTGTCTTCCGCCAGTTTCGCATCGGTGGTGATGAGGCCGACCCGCGTGTGAATATCGTGTTCTGCCTGAGCCAGCAGATCAGTTGCGATCATCGACGCATCGCCAGTGGAATCGGCAACCACGAAGATTTCCGACGGACCCGCCAGCTGGTCGATGCCGACGCGGCCGAATACCTGGCGCTTGGCTTCATTCACGAAGGCGTTGCCCGGCCCGACAATCTTGTCCACTGCCGGCACCGTTTCCGTTCCGAAGGCGAGTGCCGCGATCGCCTGCGCGCCGCCGATGCGGAAGATGCGGTCGGCACCGGACAAATGGCAGCCCGCGATCATCGCCGGATGGGCGGTGGGCGGCAAACAGGCGATCACGTCATCCACGCCCGCCACCTTGGCCGGCACGATCGTCATCACTGGCGCAGACAGGATCGGATAGCGACCGCCCGGCACGTAAGCGCCGATACGTTCGATCGGGATCACGCGATGACCGAGATGCAGGCCGGGAAGAAGCTCGACTTCCAGCGGCAGGATCGTCGCCAGCTGCGCTTGTGCAAACCGCCGCACATTGTCGATGGCGAATTCGGTGTCGGCGCGTGTCTGCTTGTCCAACCCGTTCAGTGCCTGCTGCCGCTCTTCAGCCGTCACTTCGAAACGATCGAGCTCGGACTTGTCGAATTTGTTGGAGAACTCCCGAACGGCTGCATCGCCGCGCGTTTGAACGGCCGAGAGGATATCCTTCACCGTCGTCTCGATCGCCGCCGTATCGGCTGCGGTATCGCGCTTCGGTTCCTTGATGTGGTGGACCTTGCCGCCAAAACTCTGTGCCATGAAAGACGGTCTCCTCACTTGCGCGATGCGTTGCGCGAACCATTCCCCAGGCCGTCATCGCAAACAACGCCATGCAGGCTTGTTGTTCAGTATTCTCACCGGTGCTACGATCTTTGCTGCTGGGGTAGCGGCTGAGTGGGGAGGGGCGTTCATGGCGCAGGTAGGATCCAAGCTTCGCGAGTTGCGAAGGCGCCGCGATCTTGGCGTGCGTGAGCTGGCGCTGCGCTCCGGCATCTCTCATTCGGCCATTTCGCTGATCGAGCGCGATCGCATGAGCCCGTCCGTGGATACGCTGAGCGCCATCCTCGATGCGCTCGGCACCACGCTTCCCGGCTTCTTCTCCGATCTCCAAGCGAGCGCCCCCTATACCCCGTTCTACCGTGCGGAAGAGCTGGTCGAGATTGGCAAGGCGCATGCGATTTCGTACCGCATGATCGGCATCAACCATCCCAACCGCCAGCTGCTGATGCTGCACGAAACCTATGCCGTCGGCGCCGATACCGGCCAGGCCTTCTCCCATGCCGCGCAGGAAGCCGGCGTCGTCACCAAGGGCGCCGTGGAGCTCACGGTTGGCGAACAACAGCGCGTTCTCAAACCGGGTGACGCTTATTACTTCGACAGCCGTTTGCCGCACCGCTTCCGCAATGTTGCGGATGAAAAAAGCGAGATCCTGAGCGCTGTCACCCCGCCGACCTACTAGCGAGCGGTCACTATTCTCACCGGTGCCTCCAAAACAGGGGTCACGCGCCAAAGGAAATATGCTGGACTGCATTACGGCATCAATAAACAGGGGAACAAAGCCATGCTGAAGCCATCACGTTTCTTCACCGTATCGACGCTGCTCGCCAGCACTCTGGCGCTCGGCATGAACGCCGCTGCGGCGCGCGATCTCACCGTCGTGTCCTGGGGCGGCAACTATCAGGATGCGCAGCGCAAGATCTACTTCGAGCCCTTCTCCAAGGTGCTGGGCAAGCCGGTGCTCGATGAAAGCTGGGATGGCGGCATCGGCGTGATCACGGCCAAGGTCAAGGCCGGCAGCCCGAACTGGGATGTCGTGCAGGTCGAGTCCGAGGAGCTAGCGCTTGGATGTGCGGACGGCCTCTACGAAAAGATCGATTGGACCAAGCTCGGCGGCAAGGATCTGTACCTGCCGGCTGCTGTCGACGATTGCGGTGTCGGCCAGATCGTCTGGACCACCGGTCTGTCCTACGATGCCGACAAGCTGAAGACGGCGCCGGCTTCCTGGGCGGACTTCTGGGACACGAAGAAATTCCCGGGCAAGCGCGGCTTTCGCCGGGGACCCAAATACGCGCTGGAATTTGCGCTCATGGCAGATGGCGTGAAGCCGGCTGAAGTCTATGACGTGCTCGGTACGCCGGAAGGCGTCGACCGCGCCTTCAAGAAGCTGGACGAATTGAAGCCCAACATCGTCTGGTGGGAATCCGGCGCGCAGCCGCTGCAATTGCTGTCGTCCGGCGATGTCGTCATGACCACCGCCTATAATGGCCGCATTACCGGCATCAACAAGACGGAAGGCAAGAATTTCAAGGTCGTTTGGCCGGGCAGCATCTATGCCGTCGACAGCTGGGTCGTGCTGAAGGACGCCGAAAACAAGGATGCGGCGATGGACTTCATCGCTTTCACCAGCAAGGCGGAAAACCAGGTCAAGCTGCCGGAATACATTGCCTATGGTCTCCCCAACAAGGAAGCCGCTGAGGCCGTTCCGGCCGAGTTGAAGAAGGACCTGCCGACTTCGGCGGAGAACCTCGAACAGGCGATCCCGCTCGATGTCGATTTCTGGGTCGACAATGCCGAAGCGCTCACCCAGCGCTTCAATGCTTGGCTCGCGCAGTAAGCTGCGGCATCCTCCCTTGATCTGACGCGGTCTCAAGCCGCGTCAGACGGGCTCGCTCTCACAAAGGGGCGGGCTCAGGGGGAACGATATGTAGCGGCACGAGCCATGACCCAGCCTTATATCCGCTTCGACAAGGTGACGAAGGCCTATGGCGACTTCACCGTCGTTGAAGACCTTTATCTCGACATCGCCAAGGGCGAGTTCGTCAGCCTTCTTGGACCCTCCGGCTCCGGCAAGACCACGCTTCTGATGATGCTGGCCGGCTTTGAGCCGCCGACGCGCGGCGCCGTGATCGTCGATGAAAAGCG
>NZ_DAMBUH010000046.1:902-9799 GCF_032053605.1 Tianweitania sp. | reverse complement strand
CCTTTCCCCTGGAGATGCGCGGCGTCCCGAAGGCCGATCGCAAGCAGCTCGTTGAACGCGCGCTCGACATGGTCCAGCTCGGCGCGATGGCCGACCGCAAGCCGTCCCAGCTGTCCGGCGGCCAGCAGCAGCGCGTGGCTCTGGCCCGCGCGCTGGTGTTCGAACCGGCCGTCGTTCTCATGGACGAACCGCTCGGCGCGCTCGACAAGCAGCTGCGTGAGCAGATGCAGCTCGATATCCGCGATCTCCACAAGCGGCTCGGTCTCACCATCATCTTCGTGACGCATGACCAGTCCGAAGCCCTCACCATGTCGGACCGCATCGCCGTGTTCAACAAGGGCCGCATCGAGCAGATCGGCACGCCGAACGAGATCTACGATCATCCTACCACCCGTTTCGTGGCCGATTTCATTGGGGAAACCAACCTTCTCGACGGCACGATCGAAACGTCGGATGCAAGCGGGCTGACGCTCAGCCTGCCCGGCGGCAAACGCATCCGCGTGGCGGCGGGTTCGAACGAAGCAACCGGAAAAACCGTCACCGTTTCGCTGCGGCCTGAAAAGATCCGCCTCGGCGCGGATGCTGGGGCTGCCAACAGCATTCCCGCCACGATCCTCGATAGCGTCTATCATGGCGATCATCTGCGCATGGTGCTCGATGCCGAAGGCACCAGGCTGATCGCAAAGGCCGACCGCCGCTTCGGCGACCTTCAGCCCGGCAGCAAGGCCGTTGCGTGCTTTGATCCGGCGGATTGCTGGCTGGTGCACTCGTGAGCATCGCGTGGGGCAAGCGGCTGGCAGCCTTCGGCCTTATCGCGCCGCTTCTCCTTTTCCTCGTCCTGTTCTTCATCTGGCCGCTGGTCACGATGATGTCGAACGCCGTGTCCGATCCCGGGGCAGGGCGCGCACTTCCTCAAACGGCGGCTGCGCTGAGCAACTGGGACCGGTCGTCACCGCCGACACCTGAGATGCAGGCCGCGCTTGTCGATGATCTGCGCATAACGCAGGACGATCAGCTCATCGGCGACCTCACCCGCCAGCTCAACAGCGCCAGATCCGGCTTCCGCACGCTGATGGCAAAAACCGTCCGCACCGTGCGCGAACAGCAAGGTGCGGTGGATCTCGTCGAAATCGACAAGCGGTGGGAGGACGTGACCTTCTGGCAGGCCATCGCCGCCGCAACCGCATCGCCTTACACCGACCGCAACCTGCTGGCGGCCATCGACATGGCGCGCTCGCCGACCGGTGAGATCACCGCCTTGCCGGCCAGCGCTTCGGCCAATCTGGCGATCCTCCAGCGCACTTTCGTCATTGCCGCCGGCACCACGCTCGCCTGCATCCTTATCGGCTTTCCTTATGCCATGGTCGCCGCTTCGGTCACGGGCTGGAAGCGCCAGGTGATGCTGGCCGCCGTGCTTCTGCCGCTCTGGACCTCCCTGCTGGTGCGCACCGCCGCCTGGTTCATCCTGTTGCAGGACAATGGCCTCATCAATCGTCTGCTCCAGGCGCTCGGCCTGATCGACGCGCCGCTGGCACTCCTGTTCAACCGCACCGGCGTCATCATCGCCATGACCCACGTGCTGTTGCCTTTCATGGTGCTGCCGATCTTCAGCGTGTTGATCGCCATCCCCACCAACCTCCTGCCGGCAGCCGCCTCGCTTGGCGCCCACCCCCTGCGTGCCTTCTGGCGGGTGCTCCTGCCGCTTAGTCTTCGCGGCGTCGTGTCGGGCTCGCTTCTCGTCTTCATGGCGGCGATCGGCTATTACATCACGCCCGCTTTGATCGGCGGCCCGACCGACCAGATGATCAGCTCGGTAATTGCCTTCTACGCAACGGGTACGGCCAACTGGGGCATGGCGGGCGCGCTCGGCATCGTTCTGCTGGTGGCGACGATCGCGCTCTATGTCGTCTATGACCGTCTGTCGTCGTCCGGCACGGAAAGGGCATGAGCATGCTGCGTGTCCTCAAGATCACCTTTGCCGTCGCAGCCATGACCTTCCTGCTGGCGCCGCTCGTCGCGATCCTGCCGCTGGCCTTCACCTCCAGCGTGTTCCTGAACTATCCCGTGCCCAGCTACTCCACACGCTGGTTCGCGGAGCTTTTCACCGCCGATGTCTGGCGCCGCGCCATCATCAACAGTCTGGTGATCGGCCTCGGCGTCACGGTCCTGGCAACGGTGCTCGGCACATTGGCCGCGCTAGGCCTGCGCGAACGCAGACTGCCATTCTCCGGCGTTCTGCGCACCGCGTTTTTGTTGCCGATGGTCGTGCCGGCAGTGGTGCTGGGCGTCGGCATGCAGCTGTTGTTCGTGCGGATGGGTCTCGCCAACAGCTATCTCGGCGTGATCTTCGCCCACACGGTGATCGCCGTGCCCTTCGTCTTCGTCAACGTCGCGGCAGCCCTGCAAGGTGTCGATACCCGTGTCGAGCGTGCGGCGGCGAGCTTGGGTGCATCGCCGATCACCACCTTCCGGCGCGTGACCCTGCCGCTCGCCATCCCCGGCATCGTCTCGGGCGCGGTGTTTGCGTTCGCCACCTCGCTCGATGAAGTCGTTCTCACCCTGTTCGTGGCTGGGCCCAACCAGCGGACGCTGGCACGGCAGATGTTCTCGACCATCCGCGAAAACATCAGCCCGGCCATCGCCTCGGCTGCCTTCCTTTTCATCGTCGGCACGATCCTGGCTGCTCTGGTTGTCGCCTTCGTGCGCTGGAAGTCGGCGCAGCGTCGCATGGCCTGAGAAGGTCAGGCGGGCTGCTTGAACTCACGCAGTTGTGTCCCTCGCTCAGGGCAGCACAGGATGTTGCCGCTAGGTCAGTCGGACTGCACTACCTTGACCTCCGGCTCTTGCCGTATACTACTGCAAGTTTAGGAGCTTAAAACGGAGGCACTCCTGTGAATTTAGACCTCTCGCGGCGCAGCTTTTTGAAGCTGGCCGGGGCAGGGGTTGCGGCGACGTCGGTCGGTGCGATGGGCTTTGGTGAGGCGGAAGCGGCGGAAGCCGCGCATGTCCGGCCTTTCAAGCTCGCCACAACCACCGAGACGCGCAATACTTGTCCGTACTGTTCGGTCGCCTGCGGCGTCATCCTGTATTCGAAGGGCGACCTTCGCAAGGGTGAAAAGGCCGACATCATCCACATCGAAGGCGATGCGGACCACCCGACGAATCGCGGCACGCTGTGCCCGAAGGGCGCGGCGCTCAAGGACTTCGTGAAGTCCCCGACCCGCCTGCAATATCCGATGCATCGCAAGCCCGGCTCCGACAAGTTCGAGCGCATCTCCTGGGATCAGGCATTCGACCGCATCGCGCGGCTGATGAAGGACGATCGCGACGCCAACTTCACGGCGACGAACAATGCGGGTCTTCCAGTCAATCGCTGGTCAACCACCGGCATGCTCGCGGCATCTGCCACCACCAATGAAACGGCCTGGGCGACCTTCAAATTCGCCAAGAGCCTGGGAATAGTCGGTTTCGATAATCAGGCTCGCGTCTGACACGGCCCTACGGTGTCCAGTTTGGGCCCAACATTTGGCCGTGGCGCGATGACGAACGCCTGGACCGACATTAAGAATACCGATCTCGTTGTCGTCATGGGCGGCAATGCGGCGGAAGCGCATCCGTGCGGCTTCAAATGGGTGACGGAAGCCAAGCATCATCGTGGTGCAAAGCTCATCGTCGTCGATCCGCGCTATACGCGCACCGCATCGGTTTCGGACTATTACGCTCCCATCCGCCAGGGAACCGACATCGCGTTCCTCAATGGCGTGATGAAGTACTGCATCGACAACGACAAGGTGCAGTGGGAGTACATGAAGGCGTTCACCAACGCCGCCTATATCGTCAAGGACGACTTCGCCTATCATGACGGGTTGTTCACCGGCTACGATCCGGAAAAGCGCGACTACGACAAGTCGAGCTGGGATTATGTGCTGGACGAAGAAGGCTTCGTGACGTCCGATCCCACGCTGCAGCACCCGCGCTGCGTGTGGAACTTGCTTAAGGAGCATCTGGCGGCCTACACGCCGGAAATGGTCGAGCGCATCTGCGGCACGCCGAAGGACAAGTTCCTGAAGGTCGCCGAGATGATCTCGGAATGCTCGACGCCGACCAAGACGATGACGTCGATGTATGCGCTTGGCTGGACGCAGCATTCCCATGGCTCGCAAAACATCCGCGCCATGGCCATGCTGCAGCTCATCCTGGGCAATATCGGCGTGCGTGGTGGTGGCATGAACGCGCTTCGCGGCCATTCCAACATTCAGGGCCTGACCGATCTCGGTTTGATGTCGCACCTGCTCACCGGCTATCTCACGATGCCGTCTGAAAAGGACACCGACTTCACGACCTACATGAAGTCGCGCGAGTTCAAGCCGCTGGTGAAGGGTCAGACCAGCTACTGGCAGAACTACAAGAAGTTCATGGTCTCGTTCCAGAAGTCCATGTGGGGCGACAAGGCGCAGGCCGACAACGACTGGGGCTTCAACTATCTGTCGAAGCTGGACGTCCCGGCCTATGACGTTCTGCGCATGTTCGAGCTGATGTATCAGGGCAAGGTCAACGGCTACCTGTGCCAGGGCTTCAACCCGCTTCTTGCCTTCCCCAACAGGGCTAAGAACACGGAAGCCCTGTCCAAGCTGAAGTTCCTCGTCACGATGGACCCGCTCGAAACCGAGACCTCGCGTTTCTGGGAAAATCACGGTGACTTCAACGATGTCGACACCGCTTCCATCCAGACCGAAGTGTTCCAGCTGCCCACCACCTGCTTTGCGGAGGAAGAGGGTTCGCTGACCAATTCGGGCCGCTGGCTGCAGTGGCACTGGGCGGGCGGCACGCCGCCGGCGGAAGCCAAGCACGACACCTACATCGTCGCGCAGATCTTCCTGCGCATGAAGGAGCTGTACAAGACGGAAGGCGGCGCTTTCCCGGATCCGATCCTCGATCTGACCTGGGATTATGCCGACCCGAACGAGCCGACGCCGGAAGAACTGGCGAAGGAGATCAACGGCCGTGCCCTGACGGATCTGATGGATCCGACGGACCCCACGAAGCTGCTGGTCGCTGCTGGCAAGCAGGTCGTGAACTTCTCGCAGCTGCGCGATGACGGATCGACGGCATCGGGCTGCTGGATCTATTCCGGCTGCTTCAACGAGCAGGGCAACAACATGGCCCGGCGCGACAACCACGATCCGGACGACACCGGCGCGTATCTCAACTGGACCTTCGCTTGGCCGCTCAATCGCCGCACGCTGTACAACCGTGCGTCGGCAGATCTGAACGGCAAGCCTTGGGATCCAACCCGCAAGATCATCGAGTGGGATGGCGCCAAGTGGTCTGGCTATGACGTGCCGGATATCGCACCGACGGCAAAGCCGGGCGAGGTCGGCCCGTTCATCATGAACCAGGAGGGAACGGCACGCCTGTTCTCGCGTGGTTTGATGCGCGACGGACCGTTCCCGGCCCATATGGAGCCCTTCGAGTCCCCGGTCGCCAACGTCTTCAACCCGAAGATGCGCGGCAATCCCGTGTCGCGTATCTTCCAGACCGATGCCGATCAGCTCGGCACGTCGGCCGAGTTCCCTTATGCGGCGACCTCGTACCGTCTGACCGAGCACTTCCACTACTGGACCAAGCACAACCGGGTGAACTCGGCGCTGCAGCCGGAGTTCTTCGTGGAAATCTCGGTGGAGCTGGCGGAAGAAAAGGGCATCGACAATGGCGGCTGGGTCCGCGTCTGGTCAAAGCGCGGCTCGATCAAGGCCAAGGCGGTTGTCACCAGGCGCATTCGTCCGCTGATCTGCGACGGCAAGCCCGTCCATATCGTCGGCATTCCGTTGCATTGGGGCTTCACCGGTTCGGCGAAGAAGGGCTTCGGCCCCAATTCGCTGGCCGCCTTCGTCGGTGATGCCAATATTGATACGCCGGAATCCAAGGCCTTCCTGGTGAACATCGAGCCGTCGACGGCGCCAAAGGACAAGGAGCTGGTATCATGACGAACAGCCCCCAGATGGACAGCCCTCGTACAGCCGTCAGTAACCCGCCGGTTCAGCCGATGGACTCCAACCTCGGCGAGCGTGACCTTGTTCGCCGCTCGGCCACCAGTGATCTGCCGCCACCCGAGCGGCAGCTCACCGCTGTCGCCAAGCTGATCGATGTCTCGAAATGCATCGGCTGTAAGGCGTGCCAGTCGGCTTGCGTTGAGTGGAACGACACCCATCCGGGCGTCGGCGAGAATGTGGGTGTTTACACCAACCCCCACGATCTCACCGAAGACATGTTCACGCTCATGCGCTTTTCCGAGTGGATCAACCCCGAGACGGATAATCTCGAATGGCTGATCCGCAAGGATGGCTGCATGCATTGCGCGGATCCGGGCTGCCTCAAGGCCTGCCCGGCGCCGGGCGCGATCGTGCAATATTCCAACGGCATCGTGGATTTCATCCACGAGAACTGCATCGGCTGCGGTTATTGCGTGAAGGGCTGCCCCTTCAACATTCCCCGCATTTCGAAGGCCGATCACCGCGCTTACAAATGCACTTTGTGTTCCGACCGCGTGGCGGTGGGGCAGGGCCCGGCTTGCGCCAAGGCTTGCCCGACCCAGGCCATCGTGTTCGGAACCAAGGACGACATGAAGAAGCATGCGGATGAGCGCATTGCCGACCTCAAGTCCCGCGGCTACGCCAATGCCGGCCTTTACGACCCGCAAGGCGTGGGCGGCACGCATGTGATGTATGTCCTGCATCACAACGACAAGCCGCATATCTATGCCGACCTGCCGGACGATCCGAAGATCTCCGGCGTGGTTCAGGCCTGGAAGGGCGCCACCAAATATGTCGGTCTCGCCACCATGGGCTTCCTGGCCGTGGGTGCTGCCCTGCATGGTGTCTTCGCCAAGCCGAACCGCGTCAGCCATGAAGACGAGGAGGGCGCCGAGGAGGTCCTGAAGGACAAGCTCGGTGGGCAATCCGAGGAGCGCGTCTGATGGTGGAAGCAGAACGGGTTCAGCCCGGCGATGAAATCCACATGGGTCCACCGATCACGGTGGACCGCTACGGCCCGGCCGCCCGCGTCAACCACTGGATCACGGCGCTGAGCCTGATCCTGCTTGCGATCTCCGGCCTGGCGCTGTTCCATCCCTCGCTGTTCTTTCTCACCGCCCTGTTCGGCGGCGGGCAAACCACGCGCTGGATTCACCCGTGGATCGGCGTCGTCCTGTTCATCAGCTTCTACATCTTCTTCTTCCAGCTCTGGAAGGCGAACCTGTTCACGCGCACAGACGTGAAGTGGCTGATGAGCGTCAAGGAAGTGCTCACTGCGCAAGAAGACAAGCTGCCCGAAGTCGGCAAATACAATGCCGGTCAGAAGATGATCTTCTGGGGCATGGCGCTGTTGATCATGGCTTTGATCATCACCGGCGTCATCATCTGGGATCAGTATTTCCTGGAAGCCACCGCCATCCCCACCAAGCGCATCGCGGTTCTCGTGCATGCATTGGCGGCGGTTGCGATCATCTGCATCTTCATCTTCCACGTTTACGCGGCAATCTGGACGCGCGGCACGCTTCGCGCCATGACCCGTGGCACGGTGACAGGCGGATGGGCATTCCGGCACCATCGCAAATGGTTCAAGGAACTGGCGCAGCGCCGCCGGGTTGATCCAGCAGAATAAGATGACTAGCTGTGGCCGGTCGGCCCGCGAGGTAATATGTCTACGTCCCCCATCCAGCCCGATCCCTCAGCGATCGGGGGCATCCCGAAGGCACCCTTGGCCTTCATGCCAAACACGGCGCGCCTCTTCAAAGAGCGCGCCGCTCGTTTTCAGCGGTTGGCCGAAAGCAGCCGTCTTGCGCCTTATCTCACCTTCCTTGCCGGTCTGACGCGCATCCAGAGCGAGTTGGTGGAGGCGCTGCCGCCGATCGAGCCCATTCCGGCCGAGCAGGTCGAACGCGCCCGCAGTGCCGCCATGCCGCCGCTTGATCGCTCGGCCATGACGCAGTCCGGCGCCTTCCGCGAAACCCTGAAGCTGTTTCTTGAACGCGCCGAAGCCATCGAAAAACCCGCCGCTGCGGCGGAAGCTCTGGCGCAGGTGCAGGTGGCCGACGATGCTACGCTGGCCTGGATGGTCGAAAACATCGCCGCCGACAACCTCCCGATCGAAGGCCTAGCGCAGCATCTTTACGTCGCCGCCGCCACCCAAATCCATGCCGCGCGCCTGGCAAGCAGTCTCGATGCGGCCAGGCTCGTGCCGATCCAGGTCGGCGTGTGCCCAACCTGCGGCGGCAAGCCCATCTCGTCCATGGTGATTGGGTTCCAAGGCGCGGAAGGAACGCGCTATGCCGGCTGTTCCTGCTGCGGTACGATGTGGAACGAAGTCCGCGTCAAATGCCTCGCCTGCGGCTCCACCAAGGGCATCGGCTACCGCGCCGTGGAAAGCGGCGACGAGGAAGCCACCGTCAAGGCGGAAGTCTGCGACACCTGCCACAGCTGGGTGAAGATCCTCTATCAAAACAAGAACCCATCACTCGAGATCGTGGCTGACGATGTCGCGAGCCTCGGCCTCGACCTTCTGATGAAGGACACGGAATACAAGCGAGCGGGCTTCAATCCCTTCCTGATGGGGTACTGAACCGTGTCCGGCCCTGCCGATCTGCGCGCGCTGCCTTCGGTCGATCAGCTGCTGAAGGCCGACGCCGTCCTGCCGCTCGTTGAACGGCATGGCCGCACGATCGTCACGGAAGAGCTGCGCTCGGTCTTGAGCGAAATCCGCAGTGCTGTTCGTGAAGGCGGGGCTTTGCCGGACACAAACGGCATCGTGGCATCGCTGCTCGGCCGTCTCGCCTACCGCGACCGCTCCAACCTGCGGCCGCTGTTCAACCTTACCGGCACGGTGCTGCACACCAATCT
>NZ_DAMBUH010000046.1:0-892 GCF_032053605.1 Tianweitania sp. | reverse complement strand
GAAGCGATTGCCGCCGCTGTCGATGCCATGCGCGACGCTGCCGCTCTCGAATTCGATCTCGACACCGGCAAGCGCGGCGAGCGCGACAGCCATCTGCGCGAATTGCTCTGCGAACTTACCGGCGCAGAAGATGCGACCATCGTCAACAATAATGCCGCCGCCGTTTTGATCGCGCTGAATGCCGTCGGCGCCGGTCGTCAGGCGATCGTGTCGCGCGGTGAGCTGATCGAAATCGGCGGCGCTTTCCGCATGCCCGATATCATGGAGCGGGCAGGAGTCGGTCTGGTTGAAGTCGGCACCACCAACCGCACCCATGCCCGCGATTATCAGAAGGCGATCAACCCTGAAACGGCGCTGATCCTCAAGGTCCACACCTCGAACTACCGCATCGAAGGCTTCACAGCCGAAGTGGATGGCGCCGAACTCGCGCGTATCGCCCATCAGGCGGGCGTCGTTCTCCTCAACGATCTCGGCTCCGGCACGCTGGTCGATCTCTCCCGCTATGGCCTTGCTAAGGAACCCACCGTGCGCGAAGCGGTGGCCGAGGGCGCCGATCTCGTTACCTTCTCAGGCGACAAGCTGCTCGGCGGCCCGCAGGCCGGCTTCATCGTCGGGCGCAAGGACCTGATCGCCGAGATCAACCGAAATCCGATGAAGCGCGCGCTGCGCGTCGACAAGATCCGCATCGCCGCCATGCTCGCCACCCTGAAACTCTACCGCGATCCCGACCGCCTCGGCGCCCGCTTGCCGACCCTGCGCATGCTGTCGCGAGGCCAAGCCGAAATCCGCGCGCAGGCCGAACGCCTCGCGCCTGAAGTCACCGCCGTGCTTGCGCCAAAGGGCTACAGCGTCGAACCATCAATCTGTTCCAGCCAGATCGGCTCCGGCGCGC